>JAZUEG010000076.1:0-12411 GCA_045640025.1 Bacteroidales bacterium | reverse complement strand
GGGCAACATAAACAAGCAGATGATCTCGCTTCTGCTGCTCAATCAGTTTCAGCCACTGCCAGGCCTGAGGAGTTCGGAGAATTCGATGTTCTCGGATTTCAACGCCGGCGAGATTGTCACCAACAAGATAAATTCGATGCTGTCGGATATAAGCGACAAGTTTGATGTGGGCGTAAATTATCAGATGGGCGACGGCGCTTCGGCGGAGGAGCTGGATGTGGCTGTAAGCACCCAGCTTTTCGACGAGCGAGTTTCGGTATCCACCAACCTCGGAGTTCAGGGCGAAGGCAAGAATCAGACCAACCGCAACACCAACGGCGTGGTCGGCGAGGTGGAGGTAGAGGTAAAGCTCAACAAATCGGGTTCGATGAAGCTGAATGTCTACAACAAGGCCAATGAGGACGAACTCCAGGAATCGCCCTACAAGCAGGGCATCGGATTCTCATTCAAGAAGGAGTTTGATACGCTGAAGGAGCTCTGGAGAAGCCTCGTGGGAAGGAAGAAGGAGGATTAGGATTAGTATAAAAACACTTCAGCCCGCAAGATTCCGGTGGAATGATGCGGGCTGAGGGGATGGGATATTGGGAGACGTGGCAAGGCCGGAGACGTGGCAAGGCCGGCAAGGGAAAACAGCCTCTCGAAAGCATCCTTGTCAGCAAGTTTCGGTCTTGAAGTGAGATATAACGAACTGCGCTTTTTTATTTCGCTGCAAATATAAGATTCAATCCAGTTTTCTTTAAATATTGAACCAAATTAATTGTTGCAATAGATAGTTGATCACAAATAGAGGGCAATTTCTTGAAAAGCTTACCGTCGTTTTGATTTCTAGATTCCTCGGTAAGAATGCAATAATTGCTCAGCAAAGAGTCTTCTTCCTTAACACTATTAAGAATATAAATTACCATTCTGGCATCCCCCGTATTGAGGAAGTGATCTCTCTGCATTGCAAATTGCTCATCAGTAAGACGTTTTCGCATAATAGGAACAGAAAAATTCTTGTCCAGCATATTAGAGAACTTCCTTGGTGAAGGCGGTAAAATATCTACAGTATTCCTTGCCAATGCCTTGGACGATAGAAAAGGCAGATTCTTGAGGATGAAACCTTGCGACTGATACCTACACTCTTCCAATACAGAATCAATTATGATAAGATTACCACTCATGAATTGATTCTCTATATATGAATACAAAACCTTATCGGAATCAAAGGGAATGTAATATTTGCAAAGTGCAGATAAGGCACATGTATCAATAAGTGTCAGCATAAATACTTTTCCAAATTTGATGGTGGAATACTAAGTTGCTTACAAAATTGAGATTCTGTCACCAATCCCTTATACATTGCCATTTGCATCGTTTCAAGATACAAAGGCGAGATAATGGGTTTGGGCGCGCAACCATGAGAACCTGACTCTGAATATTTTGCCTTTTGATCCGCGAGTTTCTGCAAATAATTTTGATTCAAAGATTCTTTTATAACTTCATAATCCTTGGCGCTGATTTTTCTATCAAACAAAAGACGGGTATATACAGCAAGACTGCTGATATAGGTGTTTTCAACGATTTTTTCCACCAAATCGTGGCAATAATCGTTTTCTGAATTTGCAAATTCAATAGAATCAAGCACTTCGGTATAATCTCCCAATATCAAATAAAAAGCGAAATCATTACACCAACGCTCAATTCTTGAAAGATTGTGGTAATTAAGTTGTGCCAAATCCAAAGACTCCACCTCCTCCTCTCCAAGTAGAAAATGACCTATCTCGTGCGCCAAGGTGAATATCTCTCTCTTATAAGATTTCTGACGTTTGAGAACTATCATATTGGGATTCAGGAAAAAGCCGTCAACATTACTTTTTTCTTTCTTGTTCCAAGTCTCAACATACTCGAAAACAAATAGGTTGATATCAGAACATTTTGCAATAATATCAACAAGCAAAGCCCGAGGATTTTTTGGACGCTTTTCTGGAATAAATTGATTGCGAAATTGATGAGCAACAACTTTTGGACTATCTGATATCTTGCAACGCTTGATATCAGTCTTTAAATTCATATCAGAAAGCACAGCCAATCCATCAAGCATACATTTAATACCTTCAAAACGATCAACTATTCGCCTTGTCTCCAAATTGAGATCGGCTACAAAATTTTGCTTCCTAAAAAAAACACTGGATCTATTGCTTACTTCGCTCTCTGCGAAATCCTGATAATAATTAAGTCCTTTGCAAAAAATCTTATCAATTCGTTTCAATACAGGTAAAGAAATCTGAGAGGCCAAAACATCTTCCTTGCATAATTTACGAGCATAACCCTCGTTGAGCAAAGACAACAATCCATCTATCGTCATTCTATACAATGACAATAAATGATTGATTTGCAATATATTGACTTCAACTCTCTGCATATTTACATTAATTATAACACCACAAAAATACTAAAAGAAATAGTAAAATCAAAGTTTTTGAGACGGATTGGTGAAAAAAAACTTGTTAAATTCGCATATAAAAACACTTCAGCCCGCAAGATTCGCAAGGAATGATGCGGGCTGAGGGGGGATGGGCCAAAAAAAAATTTGTTATTTCTCTATATAATCCTTCAAACTATCAATAAGGGATTGTGAGGCATAATCGCCTAAATGATGCAAAGGCATCAGCTCGGTCTGAAACAAAAGATTCCTCAACTGAACATCGTCGTAGGCCACATAGACATAATTCATACGCTCCATCTGTCTGGCGGTAGCCATCTGATGCTCATTGCGATGCTCTCCCAATGCCGCAATTCGCGGGAAAACGATTATCGGCTTGGATTGCTGCATGGCACTGATAATGGTTCCCATACCGGCATGGGCGATAATCAACCTTGCTGTGGAAAACAATTTATTGAACTCATCGGGAGGTAGAAAATCTACTACTTTTACGTTTTTTGGTTCATACTTGTCACGAAAAGCCTGAACCACTATCTCCTCCTCAATATCGACCGCGAGCTCGTCAATAATTTTCACGAAACGGTCGAAGGGAGCCTGAGTTCCAATTGTTGCAAATATCATAATATTAGTAAATTAACCGAAAATATTACCAGCATACATTATCCTATCGCTATCTGATAGATTCTCCCACTGAGTATATACCCTGTCGGCAAAACGTCTTGCCATTTTTCCACTTGCGCTCAAAGTCTCCACATTGGCTACCGAGTCTATCCAGATTGTTTTTACTCTACAAAGTTTGGCCGCTAAAAGGGCGGTCAAGCCGGGAGCCGCTCCTGTAGTGAAGACAGCGGATGGCTTTTCCTGACGTATAATCCTTATCAGCTTCCACAAGGCAAATGGCAATTTCCATGCGTTCCATCTCGAAAAGTCATCTATTTTGTGGAAAGTATGTCCGAAAACCATAGTTGCACATTTCTCGTGAGTGGAACAATATACCACATCAAAATCAGCCTCCAAACCTTTTGCGATGCGTAATAATTGGATCCAATGCCCCCCGATAGAGGCGACGGCAAGAATTTTGTTGATAGACATGATTATTGTAAATTAGAATATATTTCCCGCAAATGGGATAGTACAAAATCAGGCAAATATGAGGAAGCCCGTTTTTTGCTTTCTTCCCCTTCCATATTTATAGAATCTGGATTATTGATATACTTGAAAAGAGCATCATGTATCTGACTTTCATTGCCTGGAGTTATCAGAACGCCATTAACATCAGAAGCCAATACTTCAGGAATGCCTCCTACATTTGTAGAAATTATCGGATGACCATAACTCATGGCCTCCAATATGGAAATTGGCAATCCTTCGTTATATGAAGGCAGAATATAAACATCACACCAGTTAAGCAAGTCGATTTTCTTATCACCACTTACCCAACCTTCAAAACATACAAGTTCCTGCAATCCATTTCCCTCAATGAACTTGATAAGTTGGTCCTCATTCTTATTGCCGCCAATCTTCAATAATAGACGGCCTTTCAATTCTTCCTTGCAAGATGATATTACTTTCAACAGATCGAAAACACCTTTCCGCTGTCCGATCTCTCCCATAAACAAAAATCTGACCGGACGGGACAAATCATTTTTGGATTCATCATCCTTGAACTCCGGGAACGAGGTAATATTATGGAGAACAACTATTTTGGAAGTTTCTACACCAACGCCTTCAAACCATTTTCTCCAAGATTCAGCAAGGCAAATAAGGATATCAGCCTTCTGCAAGTTATCAACAATCCATTTCTTTTTACTTTCTGAAGCTTCATTGTAGAAATCCTTGAATCGTGACGCGTGGATATGCAACACGACTTTACGGTTGAAGAATTTTGCAAGTTTCAGAATCTGAACTTTTCTCCAGAACGAACCATCAGCCGCCGCATGAAGATGAACGATCTTAATTTCTTTATCAAACAGCAACCTGAAAAAAATCCGGATATATGAGGAAACGAACCAAAACAACTTTACAACAACATTTCCTTCCTTGAATGTAGGATAATACTGTAAATCATCGATATACCTCGACCAATAATCAACCACGGCAGAAATCCCGCCGGGATGATGATTCTTGTAATAATTGCCAGCCATAACGACTTTACGGCTGAGGGATTTATCAATATAGAAGGACATATATAGCTAAGCAGGATTGTTGGGAACTATCTTTTTTATAAAATGAGCCGGATTACCTGCCCAAACCTCATAATCAGGAATATCTTTAGTGACAACACTTCCTGCTCCAATTACAGAACCAATGCCGATTGTTACTGGCTTTGTTATGATAGTATTAGCTCCTAAAAATGCTCCCGCCTTAATAAGAACCTTTCCTTCGGAATACTTATTAACTTGAGGATCGATATAATGAGTTAAAATAATACTATTCATTGTTATCCTCACTCCGCTTTCAATGGTGATATTATTTGGATGAACAGAATCAAAGACAACATTCTCACCAATAAATGTAGATGACGGATCTACAACATCAACACCTGCCCATTTTACTAATAGAGGTCGGAAATAATGGCCAGGCCATAATCCATGTTGCAGATGCAAGAAAAACAATCCTTTTAGTCTTTTAAAGAAACCGTATGTTTTCATAAAATAAAACAAAAATTGAATTAATTCAACAAAGACTCGCTCAAAAATTGAATACTGGAAATACGCAACTCCGATAATTTAGAGTCAACGCAATTCCAATCAATAGCAAAATCAATCTTTGAAATATCGCCTGAATAAATATGATCTCTGCTTATACCCAATATTTTAAACAAAGAATCAATCCTTGAGTTTCGTCCTGTAGAAGAAGTGTGCGCAAACCTATAGAAGGTCATAAAGTTCTTATGAAACTGAATACTAAAAGCGGAACAATGAAAGGAGTCTGTACAAACATACTCAGCATCATGGATCAAACGGAGAAAACCATTGGGATTTACATCGTACGGAGCATAATTTCCGAATTTCTCATCAGGTTCGTAGTATTCGTCCATATGTCGCAATGTGACAATTTTCAATCCAGTTTTTCTTTGTAATTCCAACGCTGCCTCTCTTGCGTCAGGATTTGTTCCTAAATAGTAACAGAATATATAAGGCTCAGAAATACGAGAACCCTCAGACTCAATTTCAGTTTCCCATTCTTTCGCTGATAACAAGAGTGTTGGATCTGCAACAACCGATGCTTTATTATTACTCAAATCCTCAACTATTTCCTTTCCTCTCAATTCTCTTACTCCGATAGAATCGAAACGACTCAAATAAGTCCCCGTAGCCTTCCGCTGAAATTTAGGAATGGAACTAACGCCAAAACTAGAAGCATAAGCGACCTTCTTTACAGAATCATCCACAAACAGAAGATTGAAGTACTTATTGGGCAAAGACATTGGAGTCCATACCTGATCACTGCCAACTACCACAACATCATAACTTTTGGAACCAGCACTCAATTCTTCATAACCCTTGTAATCATGAAACAATGGAACAAGTTTCTTTTCCTTATATTTTTCAACTGCGTCAATACGTTCATTAAGAGATTTTGCAAACAAAGGATACTTTTTGAGAATTCTATTAAATTTAAGACGATGAACAATATTCTTGAATTCACCTACCCTTATTGCATTCCAGACAAAAGCAATCTTTTGTGTAAAAGAAAGATTCTTTACATAGTTAATCACTTCAACCTCAAAACCAAGCATCTGAATCTTCTTCAACAAAGCATAACCAACCAAAGAAGTTCCATAGTTGGTATGATTTTTCCGATATGCTATTACACAACCAATTTTCGACATATATTATCTGATTTTTAATATCCATTAGATTTTTGAAACCTTAAATGTTCTAGTTCCAATTTTTAATATATACACTCCTTGACCGTAATTTGAAAAATCTATAACAGAAGAAAAACCATGAGATAATAACCGACCTCCCATAGTGAATAATTGATAATAAGGACTATCCCCTTTACCTACAATATGCAAAATATCAACAACAGGATTCGGGAAAACTGATATAGTATATTCCTGAATATCAGAATATGTCATATCAACAGACATCAATTCATTGTAATAAGAAATATTAACAAGAGTATCCTGACAATGAACAGGATAACCTCTCTTGCTCAATTCTATATTTGACAAAGATATATTGGACTCCAAACCCTCTGCTTCGGAATAAAGGGAAAAACCGAACCATGTGTCATTGTCCTTTCTCATCTCAGTTCCTTTCAAAGGCATATAACTAACACGATATGCTCCATCTCCAACCTCATTGATATCAAGACCTTCATTCAAATCTGACACAAAAGAATTAGAATCAAATTGATAACCATCAGGAATAACAAAATCAAACTGCATAGCATCCACATCAAACGCGTTTTGAAACTGAATGACTACATCAACACTATTATCACTTACCAAAGAGCTACAACTAATATTGGAATTATCCTCGTTGGAATAATATTTCTTGGAGATACATTTATTAGATGAAACCAAGCCAGACAACAGAGAAATATCTGCAACATTGATTTCCCCATCCGAATTTAAATCTGCCGCACTATAAACAATCTTGTCGCTTCGTCCCAAGATATAATTCAGAATCACGGTAAAATCCGAAACAGTTACATTCCAATCACCGTTAGCATCACCAGGCAGACAATGAGGGACTACAAACTCAGACTTACTCCGGCGAATATCGCTATCGGAATTATCAGAATCAACAAAAATAATATTCTCAAAATACACATCCCCGGAGGAGAGAGAGTTTCCAACTTCAATTTTCAGATTAAAAAATGTACCATCTTGACAGTTCATCAATCCATCGTTGGAAGACGCAAGAACTACGCGCAAACGATTATCCCCGACAAGGGAGACTCCAAACAAATCAAAATCATTTAAATTAATCCTCTGCTCATTAAAACTATATGTCTCCATCAAGAACAAGATCAACGCCTTCCGGCAAAATCATATCGAATTGAACGCCTTTCAATAAACAATCATTTTTACAACCTATCGCCAGATCGAAGACTCCAAAACCATTAGGAATGAGATTGACATTGTCGCAATATAGATAGTTGGGCAAATGTGTACAGTCATCTGTGATCTCAAGAACCGACAGACGATTTTTGCGACCAACAAACAAATATCCATTATCAGAAGCGATTACAGGCATCACCTCACCACTATCATCGGCAAACGAACCATGATACTCGGGTATTGTTTTGTTTAAAATATCAAAGACGGCTACACCATTTTCAGAATTATTGGCAATTATCCAATTCTTATATTTAGTTAGATAATAAGGTTGAACATCATATACTATAGACGACGATCTATGTTTTGGCTTAATCTCAGAAAACGATTCTACCACTACATTGTTCACATCAGAAATATTCCAGACAACTACTCCACGATGATCATCCTCGGTTTCAACATAATTTTTTTTAACAGCCATTGTGGTATAGGCATAAGGGAAATCGATTTGAACGTCAAAAAAAGTAACGATACCACCGGCAGAGAAAGGCAATCCGAAATCATCATTATGAGACAATCTCGAAACAATGAACGGAGACCGTGGATCCGTAATATCAAAAATAGTGATACCTCCCAAGAAATTGCACACAAAAGCATATTTGGAAGAATTTGACTCAAAAACAGATACTCCCTGACACTCTGAATCTGTTTTGTATGTACAAATAAGGCATGGATTTACAGGATCAGAAATATCGTAGATAGAAAAACCATTCAAGGAACAACAATACAGGTAATCACCATCCACTGCAAAATCAGTAGCAGCTCTATCTAAATTAATAGTAGAAACAGGAGACAATGAGTTTTTGTCAAACAATCTCACCAAACCCTGAATTGGATTGTCGCTTTTGAAAGCACGCTCCGAAACAAACAAGTAATTATCATCAACATAGCAACTTCTTTTCCTGTAATCAATATTAAAAGCCTTGGACTTTAGAAGCTTCAGATTGTCAGGTTTGGAAATATCGAATTTCCTTATCCCAAAATCTCCGACAGAATATAGGATATTACCATCTAAACAAAAAAAGGAATATCGCTTACCATCATCAGTCAAATACTCCGATAGTAAATTGGGAACAAAGACGGAAGCTGGTTGAGAATAAGCAAAAAAGGAAAGAAACAAAAAGTTAACTACAAGTAACAAATGCCTCATAATTAGTTATAAAGATTTTTTTAATCGCTTGATATTCACAACAAGACGTAACAATTTATACAATATCGAAAACTTCTTATGCACCAGCAAATATTTGACAATCCTATTGAGCAAACTACAAGAATTCGATTTCAAAACTATCTCATTAATCACATCATCCTGAAAAACGGAATCAATATTCCAATTGTTGTCGGCGCATCGCTGCATATATGACATAAGCCTAATGTCGAAGAAATAGGTTGCCAAATCATCAGAATCCTTCACACTCCATTTCTTCAATAATACATCGATGTCAGTATACAACAACTTTATTGTTTGGTAATAGTCCACATTCATTTTGCCTACAATATCAGACAACAAACGTCTGTAATTATAGCCACAATACGAACTCACAAAAAGAGAGGTTGCATGATCATAATATCTATAATTAAAAACAATATCCTGGGATCTTCTCAAATCAGGAAATTCGATGTTGTGATCCCGTATGAGAGATGCCTTGTATAGTTTTTCAGTTGGAGAATTTATCAACCCCTCTTTGAGCAAACCAAGATACTTAATGTGAACCGACTGTTGTCCAATTATTCTTTCTTCGTGGCAATTAGGTTTATCAATCTTTATAATATCTCCATCATTATTACAAATAACACTAATTCGCTTAGACACTACCAAATCATAATCACCAATAGATTGCTCATCCACCAATACTTTAAGAAGCTCAGGTTCCAACCAATCATCAGGATCAACAAACATCAATAAATCTCCCCTGGATTTGGCAATACCCAAATTCCTGGCGGGACCACTTCCTGAATTCTCCTGCCAATAAACAGAAAAACGGTCGTGACCATTACAGTAATCTTCCGCTATCTTCAATGAATTGTCAGTAGCTCCATCTATGACAATCAGTACCTCAAAGTCTTCAAATGTTTGATTGCTGATACTTTCAAGACATTGATAGAGAAACTGCTCAACATTGTAAGTTGGCACAATAATAGAAACCTTAGGAGAAGTCATAATTTGTATTGTTTAGAAAAAACAAATGGTTTGTC
This sequence comes from Bacteroidales bacterium, assembly GCA_045640025.1. Lineage (GTDB taxonomy): Bacteria > Bacteroidota > Bacteroidia > Bacteroidales > UBA3824 > UBA3824. Next base: position 2,716 of record JAZUEG010000076.1, on the reverse strand, counting down.
TTTCAAAGAATAAAAAATCCCGGCAATGCCCCAAACCACAAGACTATGCGGAGGGCCAACAAAAACAGGTTTTCCAATTGTTTCCACCAAAAGGACAACAAAGAGGAAACAAGGGAACAAAACACTTCTATTCGAAGTATCATGAATAAAAGTCTTGAAAAATGGACCAAAACAAAATAGAAGAATGATCAAGTATAATAAAACACCTAAAACTCCATTTTCGCCCAACAACATAGGCCAAAAAGTATCACACATGAACATTCCTCCGTCATGTACGAAATCCAATCCATAAACGCGATCGATATGATACATTTGATAAACATCACTCTGAAATTGCCTTGAGATAGGAGAGCCAAACATTCCGAATCCTACCCCGAAAGGGAAATAATCAGCACCTATCCTTAAAGAAGTATATGTAAGGACAACCCTTGCAATATTGCTGTCATCAAAACTACCACCAAAGTACAACTCAAAATGCTCGGGCAACAAAATTGTATAAAGAAGAAACATTACGACAAACAATACGGACAAAGATATAACCTTAATATTGGTTATCTTCTTGAAAAACATCATACCCATTCCCAAAAAGAAGCCCAACAAATCCTTCACCTTAAAAGAAAACACATTCATGGCAATGGCAAAATAGTATTTCCATTTCGACACACTTACCGCATAATATCTATAAATTATATAATAAACTATAGCCCAAATAGTAGCAAAAGTAGGTCTATAAAAAATACCCGACAAAGCCCGCAATCCACCTCTCCATTTATCACCCTCGATCTCCCTGCCAAACAAACCTCGAAAACCAGGAAAGAGAGCATCCAATAAATACGCAAAAACAATTACGTAAAAGAATTTGGTAAAACATTTTGCAAAATAATAAAAATCATCCCATGAAAAATCAAACTGAGAAAGTGACCAAAACAGCAAAATCGGTTTTATAGTGATAAAACAACCTAACATAATTACAATTGGAGATGAATGTAAATGCATATTGCCGACAACACCGGAAACAATAAACAAAAACAAAATCCAAAACAGATGAAAATTCTTGAATCCTTTTCTCTGACTCTTTAAAATAGCAAGTACAAAAATCGACAAAACTATCAATTCATCTGCATTACTTATTAGATCGAACAAAATGGGAATTTGCTGAAAAAATAAATAAAATGTAGAAGAAAAAATAGAAATGAAAAACAGAAGAAGAATGCGTCTATTGTATTTCGATTCAAGACCTTGCATAGCCTACACATCAAGCGTTAATAATCAATAATCCTTATGCCAAAATAAGATTAAACTCTATACCATGCTTCTCATAGTATAAACTTGTGGTATAGAACTTTTCGTACCAAGAAGACTGCTTTGATACCGGATAATAATTTATTACGTCCGATTTAGGAAACATCTTTTTTAAGTTAAACAAAGCGGAAGAAACAAAACCAGCTATAAGTTTAGGATATATTGTCGACTTAGCAAAGTAAGACTCTACAGCTTCTTCCAATCGCAAATATACAATACCATTATCCATACAAAATGTTTCGATACAATTGATAGAATCTCTTCCATGAGGAATATAATAAACTACCTCCGATGGATTATTTTCCTTTATGGACAACAGAACATCGAATAAACGAGACTTATATAGCTCGAAATCATTATTCAAATAACACTCAGTGTAGCGCAACGAATTTGTTCCAATAAAAAAAACACCGTTATTCTCTCTATTTGCTTCCGTCGATTTAATTAGATGAGAAAAATTATTGGGATACAAAATTTTTGAAGTAACTAAATCATGATATAAAGTATAAAAATATTTATTGATATTGGTGAACTTCAACAAAAACAAAAATGAAATGATCATTCTTGCCAATCTCTGTTTAAAAGGAATGTCTATTTTTACATTCTGCAATACGGCAATATTGGCCGTTCCATCATCAAGATACAAAACATGAGAAGACAATGAATGATATTGTAAAGCAATTGCCAGTTGAAACAAATTATTATAATCTCCTACAAATATCCGAGAAAAAAAACTGGGACTTTTCGAGAAAAAAGACTTCAAAATTTTATTATAAATACTATAAGAATCAGGCACCTCCACAAACTTATACGCTATTTTATAATATGAAAGCATATTAATAACCTGCACATTACGGATACTATTACTCGGCGCAACAAAAAGAACCAAGTAATTTGCAATCCGGAATTCTCTAATAGCTTCAATTGCACACAATAATTGCAAAGGACTAGAAATTATAAACAAAGAGGAAGATCCCTTGTCAAAAACACAAGAATATTTATTTCTCATAATTGCTCCGTTGTAATTATTTTCTTTGAATAATGACGAATAACTAAAACCACCATAATTTGGGTAATAACATATATACCACAAGTCCAGAACAAACCATTTGGGGTAAGAGCCAACGATAATAACAAATGAACAACTGATGATGAGAATGTTATCATCATTATCAATTTAGTTTTCTTGAAAAAGAACAAATAATTTGTATAAACCAAATACATACAGACACCAAAACCATAAATTGCCAATATCAAAAAGAATTTAATGGCACCTTCATATTTGGGCAATAGTATCGGTATCAAAAAGTAACAAAATAAAGAGACAAGGATAGTACAAATAAGATAAATTCTAATAAATCGTCTCCTATTTGTTTTCAACAAACTAATTTTGTCTATGTTCGACATTTCTTTA
>JAZUEG010000075.1:0-11722 GCA_045640025.1 Bacteroidales bacterium | reverse complement strand
ACCTCAGGAGGAGCCAAGGATTGTAGATTGTCCCGTTTTCAACAAGATGCGAATGCAGTGCGAGAGGATAGCGGTGAATATGTAGTCTTAAAACCATTTTAAAGCAGATGAGATGCAATGTATCAGTTACACTGACCTTACGGTGGTTATCAAGCCAAACACCTTGCAGAGTTGCGTGAGACGTGGCAGTATCCGCCGTGTTACAAGAGGATGCCGAGGCCAGGAGGCAATGTTCTTCATTGACTCTCTGCCCGAGCGCTACAAGCAGGAGGTGATAAGGACTTTCCCGCACCTGATAGGCGAACAGAAAAAGCCGGACATTATGGAAAAGATAACAATAGACCTGAGGGCAATAGCATATTACAGCGACTTCGCACTGCCCGACGGCAGGCACCTTACCGCCGACAAGCAGAGCGTGCTGAGCAACAACGCCTCGATACTCAGGAGCCTGAGCACGATGCTGAGGGACAGCGACGCAATGGCCGGAAGGTTAGGATCCAGCAAGATAAAGCGGGGCGACTTCTGGCAACGGATGGCGGATGCCATAGCGGGAGGCGACATTAGCCTGCCCAACACACTGCCCAAGAACGCGAGGAGCCTCAGCAGGCTTCACCAGAGGTTTGAGGCCGAGGGCTACGGGGCGCTGATTACCAAGAAATACGGCAACAGCGACGCCGCCAAGGTGGCCACAGAGGTACAGAGAAGCGCCCTGATGCTACTGATAAGCAACCCAAACAACCTGAACGACGAGCAGATATGCCAGGCATACAACCATTTCGCGCAGAGTCAGGAGCCACAATGGCCCGAGATTACCCGGCAGACAGTGGCCAACTGGAGAGCGAGATACAGCCTGGAGACCTCGGCCGCAAGATTGGGAAGCAACAACTTCGACAACACACGGCAGATGCAGGTGAAGCGCACAAGGCCGACGGCCGCACTGGCAATGGTGAGTATGGACGGATGGACGGTGGAACTTCTCTACCAGGCCACCCACACCGACAAGAAGGGACACAACGTAACCACCTACAGCAACCGACTCACACTCGTGGTGCTCATCGACGTGATGAACGACTACCCGCTTGGCTACGCCATAGGCGAGGGCGAGAGTCCCGACCTGATACGCCAGGCCATACAGAACGCCATCGACCACACACGCCACCTCTTCGGGCACTGGCACATACTCAACCAGTTGCAGTGCGACAATTATCAGAAGAAAGCCCTGATGCCGACATACGCACTCGTAGCCGACAAGGTGACACCAGCGAGAGTGGGCAACGCCAAGGCAAAGCCGGTGGAGCCATACTTCAGTTATCTGAACACCACCTACTGCCAACTGATGGACAACTGGAGCGGATTTGGCGTAACAACCAACCCTCTGCGCCAGCCCAACGCCGAGAGCCTGAATATGAGGCGCAAGGGTTTTCCCGACAGGGCAGGATGCGAGGCACAGATACACGCCATAATGGCCAAGGAGAGGGACAGGAAGGCCGAGGCATACATAAGGGCATACGGGAACCTCGACACCGACCACCGCCTGGAGATGACACGCGAGCGCTACCTTATGGCATTCGGACAGAGCAACGGACGCACCTACACACTGCAAGGCACAGGCATTACAGCCACATTGGGAGGATCGAGGATAGACTACGACTGTTTCGACCTCACATTCCGCCAGCACGCCGACCAGAAATGGACCCTCAGGATAGACGCCAACGACCTATCCACCGTAATGGCAGAGAGCGCCGACGGGCAGTACCGCTACATACTGGAGCGCAAGTACGAACAGCCGATGGCGCTGATAGACCGCACCGAGGAGGCCACTGCGGAACTCCAGAGGGTAAGGAACTTCAAGAAGCAAGTACGCGACCACGTAACCGAGACCCTCGCCAACGCCGCCTGCAAGGTGGAGGAGGTTATCAGGGAAAACCCCAACGCAATAGATACCACGGTATCGCGCCTGATGATCTGCGACAGCAAGGGTCAGCACAAGGACCATAAGACAGAGCGACGCAAGGCGTTGGAGAATGGAGAGCGGAGTGATGAGAGTGGAGAGATAATAGACGATTACGACATATTCTGAAAAGAGTAAAGTTGAAAGATTAAAGTTTAAAGCAATTTAAAAAAACAGCATAAAGATATGGAAAACGCAATCAAGCAGAAGATACAGGCCGCCGTGCAGGAGCAGGTGGAGAAGGTATCACAGCAGAGACTGGCCAACATTACGGGAGTATCCACCGGCACACTCTCGTTCATCAGAAACAACCAGTGGGAGAAAGTATCCGACGAGATGTGGCTGAAGATAGGCAACAGTCTCCACGTGATAGGCAAGTACAACTGGACCATAGCCGAGACCAACCCGAGAAAGAGGCTGATGTTCACCCTCAGGAGCGCGCAGGAAGACAGCCTGGTGATGGCCGTAACAGGATCGGCAGGGATAGGCAAGAGCGCCGCCATAAGCGAGTACGCCAACCAGAACCGCAACGTGTTTGTACTTGTATGCACCGAGCACTGGACCCGCAAGGCATTCCTGAAGGAACTACTCAGGACAATGGGCCTCACCTCCAGCGACGACAGCACCACCGAGATGATGAACGACGTGATAGTGGCCCTAAAGCGTATGGAGAGCCCGCTGATAGTGATGGACGAGGCCGACAAACTCACCGACCAGGTGCTCCACTTCTTCATCACGCTCTACAACAGGCTGGAAGACCAGTGCGGAATAGTGCTCTGCGCCACCGGCTTCCTTGAGAAACGCATAAAGAAGGGAGTGCGCACCCAGAAGAAAGGCTACGAGGAAATCTTCAGCCGCATAGGCCGAAAGTTCGTGAAGTTGCAGGAACTCTCCAACAAGGACATACGGCGGGTATGCGAGGCCAACGGAGTATTCGACAATGAGGTGATAGAGCGGATCACCGAGGAGAGCGAGTACGATATGCGGAGAGTGAAGCGCGCCGTATGGGCCGAGAACAAGAGGAAAGAGGAGAGATTAGAGATGAGAGACGAAAGTTCAAACACTGAATACTATGGCGGAGATTACGAAGGCTCTATCGATGAGCAACCTTAGGCGCAAGAAGTTCAACCCCGTAACATTCGAGGAGCCTTGGAACTCATTCCTCGGAAGCCGTGAACTGAAAGGCGTATGGACGATATACGGTCCCAGCGGACACGGCAAAACCTCGATGGCGATACAACTGGCCAACTACCTCTGCCAGTTCGGCAAGGTGATGTACGACAGTCTGGAGCAGGGCGCGAGCGAGAGCCTGATAGAAGCATTCAAGCGCGAGGGACTTCTGGAACAGGACGGCAAATGCACACTTGAGGAGTTCGCCGACCTTGAGGTACTCAAAGAGAAACTAACGGTGCCGAGCAAGAAGGATCCAAATATCAGGCTGGAGAAAAAGCACACGCCGAAGATCATCGTGATAGACTCGCTGAACACCCTGCCGGTAAACAGTTACAAGTACGTGAAGGAACTCACCGACCTACTGCCCAACAAACTATTCATCCTGATAGGCTGGGGCAAGATGGACCGCGGACAGGTGAAGCCCGACGGCGCCATAGTGAAGAACGCAATCTTCTGGGCCGATGTGAAGATAAAGGTGGAAGCCTTCAGGGCCTACGCCAACGCCCGAGGCCACAGCAAAACCACGGTATATACCATAAACGAGGAGATGGCGAAAATCTACGAGGCGCAATTGTAGAGACGCACGGCCGTGCGTCTGAAAAGTTTAAAGTTTAAAGTTTAAAGATATGAGAGGCATAACAGACACAAGCAAGAAACGGCTCCACGCGATAATCGGCGCGCTCCATATCGACAAGGAGAATGTGCTGAGCAGTTACGGAGTGGAGCACATAAGCCACCTGAAGGAGTATCAGGCCAAGGACCTGATAAAGAAACTCCAGGAGAGCGAGCCACCCGAGGAGCAGTGGCGGCGGCGGGCATACGCCGCGGTGCAGAAATACCTGAAGGGACAGGTGAAGAACTGGGCAGAGATGACCAAGGAACGGCAGACCGCCTATATCTACGACCTGGCACTGAAGGCAAGCAAGAGAGGAGAGACGAGAGATGAGAGCGGAGAGAGGAAAGACGCCGCAGTCTGGAAACAACTCACCGTAAACGAACTTCAGAGAGTATATTACACATTCAAAAAGAAATCGGAGGACAAGAAGTGAGGACATTGGAACACACATACAGTTACAGCCGCGAGATATCGGCAGTGGAAGCCGAGTTGCTGCGGACAAACTACCGCGACGAGCCTTTGAAATATCAGGACCTGTGCAGAAGGAGAGCCGCACTGTATATAAAGCGCAGCCAGGCCCTCGGCAACACCCGGCGTAAAAGCGAAGAAATCCAGCCCAACGCAAGGCTATCGGATTACGCAGTACAAAAGACAATTACTAACCATTAAATAATAAAACATTATGAGCAGCATTAGAGTAACACAAAACAACAACGGCGGCTACACAGCCTCCGGAAATTGCAACGGCACCAAGGTAACCGCAGAAGGCTGGGACTGGGCCTCAGCAATCATCAATCTCCTGAAACTTCTGGGCATAGCCTGTGTGATAGGCGCGGCAGTATTGCTCTGTACAGGAGACAACGGCAAGCAACAGTGCACCGACACAATAGACAACAACGCCGAACAGACAACAACAATAGATAACCAATAAACAATCAACACAATGAGCACAGAGACAATGACAGACGAGGAACTCCGCGAGTTTGAGGAGTTCAAGGCTATGAAGGCCAGGCAGAAGGAGGCAGAGAAGCGCAAGAGCGACCTCGACGCCTACCGCAATATGATAGATGAGCAGATAGGCGCCACGATGCCGAGACTGATAGCGATAGCCAACGACCTCGGAGAGTTGAAGAAGGCAGTGTTTGGCGACTTCAAGGCATTGCTCGAAATGAAAAGCGAGACCCTGAAGATGACCAAGGACAACCAGAAAAGCCACACCTTCACCAGCAGCGACGGCAGGGCAAGGATAGAACTTGGATGCTACCAACTGGACAACTACGACGACACCGCCAACGACGGCATAGCGATGATAAAGGAGTGGATCCAGAGCAAGGCCAAGGACGCCGAGACACAGAGCCTGGTGGATATGGTGATGCGGCTTCTCGCCAAGGACCAGAAGGGCACGCTGAAGGCAAGCCGGGTACTGCAACTCCGCAATATGGCCGACCAGGTAAAAGACGCAAGGTTCAGCGAGGGTGTACAGATAATAATGGACGCCTACCGACCAATCCCGAGCCGTCAGTTCATCAGAGCCAGCGTTAAGGGCGAGGACGGCGAATGGGAAGCCGTTCCGCTGAGCATTACAGACGCGGAGGCATAGGGAAAGTGTAAAGATGAAAGTGTAAAGATGGCAAAGGAACCACAGAACCCAATCTGCATAGCAATGGAGACGGCATTCAAGAAGTGGTATATGGACACATTCTACTACCCTTGGGTATCGCGCTCCATAGCGGCAGACCGGAAAAACCTGAACTCAATCTACCAGCAACTGAAACAACTGAGCGAGATGAAAGGCAGTCCCACCGACAACGACACAATGATGACGCTGTTCAAGCGCCTCTTGGAGGGAGGCAAGGAGTCGGGAGTATGGTTTATGCAGGATGTCAAGAAGTTCTCGCTAAACCTCCTAAACAGCAACTTCAACCAGGTGGTAGGCGGCATTCAGGCCCGGAGCGCAAGGCTGAGCAAAACACAGGAAAAGAAACCAAAATTCGATTTTGATGAGTAACGAACTACAAAGGATAGAGCCCCAAGCGGTGCAATGGCCCGCCATAGCGGAGAAGGGACCGCTTACGGAGGCGCTGGAGCCTCAGACCTTGAGGCGTACACTGCGCAAGGTGGATACCCCGATGAAAGCCTACGAGAGCCGGGCGCCCACCATAGCGGAGATACAGAAGGCCCACGGCGAGAGATACTGTATGGCGCGCATAGCGGGGCTCCTATTGAGTCTGGAGGACTACCTCGGCGCCCAGTGCGACCTCAGCAAAGACCAATACATAATCCTCACCGAGGACATTATGGACAGGTTCTATATGCTGAATATGGCGGACATAAACCTGGTATTACAGCGGATACGGCACGGCGAGAGTGGCAAGATCTTCGGCAAGGTAAGCCTCCAATACCTCTACAAGGCATTCGAGGACTACACACAGGAGCGGACGGCCACCATAGCCGAGAGCCACCGCGCCAGCGAGGATAGCATAGCCAAGCACGGATACGACCGGAGCAAGGCCAGCGGACTCTCTGACGAGGAACTTGAGGACCTCTACAAGAACTACGACCTTGAGCAGGAGGCCGAGCAGGAACGCAAGAAACTCCGCGAGATGGACCGCCAATACAGATTAAAAGATGTTTTAAACAAAGTTAAAAGGTACGTAAAGAATGGCACAACTAACCAAAAGGATTTGCCTTAGTTGCAACACAGAGTTCCACCCAGTAAACGGCAGTCAGAAATACTGCACCAAATGCCGACTGGTGGACGCGCACCTGACTCTGAGCAAGCGGAAAAACCTTCCAAGAAGGGAGTACGAGATGCCGGGGATATTATTGGACAACATTAAACCGAAAGAAAGATGACTCCAGAAGAACACGCCAAAATAGTAAAAAAGATAATTAGAGCAAGGGACTACAAATGGAACAACAAGACATTGTTTGCGATGGCTCAAAGACTTGTAAATACCATTAACCTCGAAACAGAATTCGAGATGTCGGACAAAGTTCTTAACGCAGTAAGACATTTGCACATTGCTCAAGATATTATCGAAGAAATAGGAGCGACAGAGGCCACTGAATCTGAATCGTAGAGACGCACGGCCGTGCGTCTCTACACGGACCAATCTGCAGGGCTACCACACCTAAAGGCCTTTCTATCGCAAAACAAAAGTCTCGGAAACTTTAATAATAAAACAAATGATCAAATTAAATATCGATACAAGAAGAACTGCAAGCGACTCTCCTCATTGGTTGAGTTGCGTGGAGCAACGGCTGAAGGATAGATACAATGGCGCAAGCGATACAGTCTATTCCACCTTGCACGGCATACCTGATGTAGTAGCCAAAACCAAGTACAAAAACCTTGGGTGGGAACACAACGTGAGCGATTGCACCCATTGCGAGGTTGACGAGGAAAACGCAACTGTAATGGTGTTCCGCACCACAGAGAAGAAGCCCATAATGACTATCAAGGTCGAGCAAAAAGAAGGCTTAACCAATCCATTGTTCAGTATCTAAAACAAAGACCTACCACAGCCTACTACGGACAGATACAGACACCAAAGGCACCAAGGAGAACATTCTCCGAGGTGCCTTTTTATTTTTTTATTACCTTTGCGGAAATAAAAACTCTAAATTATTTCATTATGCTGATAACACCAGAACTAAAGGACAAACTATTGGATAAGTTTGTAAACCTTGATATGATCAGTTTCAAAACCTCAGTGCCTCTCCTCAGCGACTTTCTCTCCGTTGATAGAGGTGTCGTTGTCTGCCTTATAGACCACTTTGAGGAAGTCGGAATTTGCAAGGTGACAAGGCTCATCGGCGGAGGGCTTAGCATTGTACTGAACGCAAAGGCATACGATATGTACAGGCGTGGAGGGTTCGCCGCCGAGGAGTACCTTTTTCAGAAGGAATTGCTGAAACTTGAAAAGGAACTTGAGAATCTTCAGCAGGCATTTCCTGAAAAGATGTCCCTTTTCAGCGGAGTCCTCACGCTCATCAACACCATAAGAGGCTTCTTTTAAGATGAGTTGCTCAGCCTGATGGAGCGAATCCTCCGAGAAAGGCTCATAAAGGCTACTTACGCTCTTCTTGCCGTCAATAAAGACAGTGTAACGGGTTAGTGATGTATCCAACATTTTTTTTGCTCGTTTGTTTGTTAGTTTAAAAATTGTTTGTACATTTGCCTTCAGAAAGAACAAGAAGCAAGTCCAAGTTGGAATTCTATCCTTGCCGGTGGCTTCAAGTTCTTTCTATTTCTTTTAGAGAATATGGATGCTCAACAAATTTTCCCTTTTCAAAGCACACTCTACATTTCAGATTGAGTTTGGCGCCCATAAAATCAACCTTGTACACACTAAAGTATTGAACTAATTCCTTAGCCTTCAGTTTAAAATTCTTAGAGCGAATACGCATTGGTTCTTTTTCTCCATTATTTATGATTGCCAAAATATCAAAGATATTTTCCATTGCCTTGACTTCCAATTCAGTGAAACAATGGTCTCTAAGTCTATCAATTTCTGTATTGCTGAAATACAACTCGTCCTCAAGTATTCTATCACCTTTGATGACTATTTTCTCTCCAGGATATTGAGAAAGTTGCTCTCTAACCTTAAGACGCGCTTCTTTTCTTACATTATTAAACCCTGTCTTATTGTTATGATAGTTGTTTTCTCTAAGCGGTTGGAGAATTCGTTCTTTCCTTATCTCCTCCTTGCATTGCTCCATAGCGTTCAGGCACGCCTGACACTGCAAATTGTTTTCAGTGGCAAGTTTTGCGGTCTTGGTGCACCCTTGGCACTTGTTCTGATAATACGGATGCTTATCCGAGAACAGTTGTTGCTTCTTGCCGAAGTTCTCACGGAACTGGGGCGGGACGTCGGGCTTTTGGAATGATCCGTCGGGAGTCTCCTTGTGGTTCTTGCCGGGGAGTTGTATAACCTCGCACCTGCAACCCCAGCCCAACGGAGGGAAGTGTGTGTTCCAAAAAGGATTGTCGATACGCTTTATCACCCCGTGGAGTCTCTGATGGTCGGGCCTTGTGTTGGAATCCATTACGGCCTGATACTGGAGAAAGGGCATTGCCTTGGCGTTCTCCTGGAACTCCTGCCAGCGTGCCGTGGCCTGCGAGGCGGCTATTGCCTGGTTGTACTCGGTGCGGAGCCAGTTCTGATTGTACTTCACGTTTATCTTGTCCACCTCGGCGCGGAACTCGTCGAACGAGCGCACCCTGTCGCCGTCCCTCAGGGCATTGGTCATATCCTGGAGGATGTGGAAATCCTTGCTTGCGGAGAACTTGAAGGCGTTTTTGGTGAGGTTCTCAAGGGCCTTGTAGTCGGGAGAGTTGTATTCCACCTCCACAAGGCTCTTGCCGTATCCCTTTTGGAGACCGTCCACCAGAGGCTTTGCGGTATGGTGGAGGAGGTCGCTATCGAAAGTAATCTCCTCGCCGCCATAGATGCGCTTGGCGAGGTCTCCCACGAGGGCGGAGAGAGTAGAGTCTAGAGAGGAGAGATTAGAGTTTGAAGCGGAGAGATTAGAGTTTAGAGAGGAGAGATTAGAGTTTTCCTCAATTGGCTGGTCCACCAATGGGTAGAGTAAAGGCAGTTCGGCCTCGCCATTTACGGAACTGCCTAACGAAAATTTCGGTAGAGGCTCTGTATCTCCTCTCTATTCTCTCCACTCTCCACTCTTGTTCTGCCCGTGATTGGCACATTGAAAGTCTGGGAGAGCCATTTCTCGTCCACCTCGTAGCCTTGCGAAATCATCTGGTTTACGATGTTCCAGTGCTGGGTGAGGTCCAACTCAAACGACTGGTTGAACTGGAACTTGTCGGAATCGGGATTTACGGGGAATCCCCACTTGGCGAGCATAGGTATCAACTGACCATTCACCACAAACGAGATCATACGGCGGTCGGCCTCGGAGAGTTTGTCGTCGAGGTTTCGCTCGTGCACCTCGCTCTGTGAGCGGGAACTTCCGTCGTCGGATACCATAGTGCCTCCCACGATAGGCTTGCTGATTTCGGCATTGATGCGCTCTATCTGAGTATCGAACACCTGGAAGGAGTCGCCACCGGTGAAAGGCTGTATGCTGATGGTGGTGCCCTCGGGGAGAACCGCCCTTGCAGCCTCGCCGAGGGATGCAAGCATTTGGTCTATCTGTTCGATGTCGGCCTTGGAGGTTTTGCTGGTGGTGGCGCTGATGAGCGGCATACCGAACCTCTCGGTGAACTCCGCCCACGATTGCTGGGCATTGCGTTTCCATATCAACTGACCGCAGATATCAGCCATAATGCCGAGACTGTCGGGCTGGCCTATCTGAATGAGAGTACTCTCGAAACCCTTGGAGTAGTCGATGAACTTGTTGCCCATTACGTCGGGGTATATCCTGGAGTTCTTACCCACCACATTGCGGTATGGTATGCGCTCGAAGTGCAGGACCTTGGTGTCGGTGAGTTCTATTAGGGTGTATCCACGGAAAATGCTGTCGAGTGCCATAGAGAGGAAGTTGTAGAACCACTCCTCGCGGAAAAGGTCTGTCTTCTCCTGGTTGAGTTCTCCGCTCTTGCGGTCCACTATGGAGAAGTCGTAACCGAGAGTGGCACCCTTGCGGAGTTCCTTCTGAGCCACAAAATGTCCGTCGCTCTCCAGGTTGTCGTAGAGGTCCTGAAGATAGTGTGAGCGAGGGTCGGTGGGATGCTGGGCCGCCTTCAGGGCATTGCGCCACTTCATAATGTCGGCTCTTGTGGTATCCTTGAAACCCTCTATGATGGAAGATGATATGGAAGTTTTCATTTTTGATTTTCGATTTTTGATTTAAAACCCATTTAAAACTTGTGGTTGTTTGGCGCGTAGCGGCTTGATATGCGCACTGTGCCTTGGTAGTCGTCGGCTGGGAGTTGTGGGAGTGCGCTGTCCATTTCGCCGGAGCCTACGGCCTTCAGCCAGTCGAGAGCGTCCTGATAGCGTGTGCTGCGGTACTCGGGAATCTTGCGCGGCGCCTTCTTGCTCCATAGGTGATAGAGCAGGATGTCTATCGTGATCATCACGATGAAGTGGTCGCGGGTCTCGCCCTCGGCGCCGAATATGGTGTCGCAGTCGTATCGGCTGCCGATGTACTGTCTTATCTGGTCGGTGGCCATTCTCTCAGCAAGCGCCACGGCCGATTTTTCATCAGAGTTGTCGAGGAGTTGAAGAATCTCCTGACGTATCTGCACGTCGAAATCTGTATCGAGGATAAACATAGTTTAAAGTGGAAAGTTTAAAGTTTAAAGTTGTTAGAACCTGTTCTTGTTGGTGAGTTCCTTTCTTGAATGAGTGATCAATGGGAACTGGTCTATTTTGTTGGAGCGGTTCAGTTGCCAGATGGCGGACTCTACGGCGTCGGGTGCGTCGTCGTGGGCGCGCGATCCTTTCTCGAAGGCAAGCAACTGGTCCACGAGCACAGTCATACCGGGCGACTTCTCCTCTTTCTCGTTGAGGATTACGAGGCCACGCTCCCACAATGGCTGCATAGCCTCTATACGGGCAAACTTATCGCCCTTCTGTCTCTTGTCGCCAATGATGGGCACCTGCATACCGCGCTGGTCGCCCACCTTCTTGAACTCATCGAGCAGAAGGTCCTGCATAAAGTTGGCCTCTATGAGGTATCTGCAAGGCACGGCGCCGTTGATGTAGGCCATAATGTCGTAGTGCCACTGCACCATTTCCGTAACGGAAGTCTGCGCTGCGTACATTTTCAGGATATGGTATTCTCCCTCCTTGGTGATGCCGATGAGCGCCGTTGCCTTGTAATCGGCGGTGGCGGAGTTCTTGAACGATGGGTCGGTGTAGCATACCAACTGGGTGTACTTGTGGAGCGGAAGGGCCTTGCCATAGCGGATATCCTTGCGGCTGAATACAGCGCCCTCGGTGATGGGGTTGTTCATATACTCCTTCTGAAATGCGCGGTATCCCATAAACCGCTCCATATCCCTGATGCGC
>JAZUEG010000074.1:0-5496 GCA_045640025.1 Bacteroidales bacterium | reverse complement strand
GCCGAAGGCAGCAGGGCCACAGCGGCCATCATCACCAGTTTTTTAGCTAATCCAAACATATATGCTGTATTTTTATATATTCCATTTAGTTTTGTATCAGCTGATACATTTTATCATTGTATCAGCTGATACGGTTACATATTTTTTCCATTGCAGCTAATGGCGAAAAAATCGCTATCCCATCCTTACGCCTATCAGCAGCTGGTCGTCGAGCTGAGGAGTATACATCTCCTCCAGACCATCCGAATGGCAGCGCATTGTGGTCCACTCGGTATCGCTCTCCCTTACCCTGAGATACTGCTCGGCAAATGGCAGCTGATATATTGACCCCAGGAGCTCCCTGAGACGCCTGTCGCCGAACTTGGTACGTCCGTTCCTGCCGCCAAACTGGTCGGTGATTCCGTCGGAATACATATAGACCACATCGCCGGGCCTGCACTCTATCACGTGATTGGTAAACGGAGTCTGATTGTTGAGGTCGAGGCCGGCCGGCATGTCGTCGGGCTGAAACTCCCTTACACCGCCCTCTCCCGCTATCAGCAGCGGACGGTTGGCCCCGGCGTATTCTATGCAGGGATTGCCGGTGCGGAATACCACCACCGACATATCCATGCTGTCGTACTGCTCGGAATCCTCCAGCGACTGCCTGAGCGACTTGATGACCTTGCTGCGCATCTGCTCTATCACAAATGCCGCCGAAAAGCGCGACGAAAGCACATTGCGCGACGACACTATATAATTGAGCGACGATATTCCCAACATGCTCATAAACGCGCCCGGCACACCGTGACCTGTGCAGTCGGCCGCCACGAGAACCCTCACATCGCGTATCTGAGTGGCCCAGTAGAAATCGCCAGATACTGTCTGCAGCGGTTTCCAGTAGATAAGGCAGTCGCCGAAAATGCCGTTCATGATATTGCGCGACGGTATCAGCACATTCTGCATCTGACGCGCGTGGGCATACGATGTTATGATATTGTGGTTGGCCTTGCGGAATTTCTGTTTCTGACGCTCCAGGCTCTTGCGCTCGGTCTCGTATTCGCTCCTCAGAGTCAGGAACTCCTCGTGCTGCGCCGTAAGCTCGCTGTTCTGCTCGGCAATGGCCTGTGTCTGACGCTTGACAACCTTGTTGATACGCTGAAACATCACAATACCCACTACAAAGATTACGATAACCGCGCCCAGGAAAATTCCCAAAATCAGGAGCCAGCGGTTGATCTTGCTGTTGCGCTGGGCATTCTCCTGAAAGAGGCGTATGCGCGTCTCCTTGATGGTATCGAGCTCATACATCTCGCGGTCAAAATCCTCCTTGGCCTGTATCTTGTTGATGCTGGAAGCCAGGTCGTAATTGTAACGGTCGAACTCGTAGCGCATTCCGCGGGTTATAAAATCGAAAGCGGCCTCGTAGTTTCCGAGCTCCTTGTTGTAGTCGGCCGACAGCTCATAGAATTTCTTTCCGAAATTGCCCTTGTGGTCGGGCTTATACATGTATCTCGATGTTATGAAGCTCAGCCTGTCGCCCACCGAGTCTATCTGTTTCTTGGCTATCAGACACTGAGTCTCAGTCATATACAGATTCAGCCAGTTGTCGTCGAGGCCGTACTTGAATGCAGTAGCCATTCCCCTCTTGGTGAGGTTGATGGCGGTGTCGAGATAATGGTCAGACAGTTCGCGGTCGCATCCGGCGTCGTGTGCCAGTGCCATGAAAACCTCCGAGGCGCGTCCGTAAAGCTCGCTGTTGCCGAAATCGCTTTGGCAGGCCGATAGAATGCTGTCGCTGATGGCGTAATAGCCCAGCGCCGTATGGAGCAGGCTGTCGTTGCGTCCGCGGTACTTGTATTTGTAGAAATCCACCGATCCCAGCATCATATAGTCCTGAGCCTGAGCCTCCTTGTATACACTGCCGGTCTTGGATGTATCTATCTGAAGGGCCTTGGCGATATTGGAAACCGCATAATCGTAATACTGGTATTGGAGACAGATCTCGGCCATCAGCCTGAAACACTCGGCCACATCGTATGGCTTGTCTATCATATCGAAGAGCTGATAAGCCTTGCGGCAAGTAATGTGGGCCTCCTCGAAATTGCCCACCGAAAAATAATTGTAGGCCATCTGCTTGTAGCACAGGGCCACCATATTCTCCTCCACCGAGAAATCGCTGATATCAAGCGCCTTCTTGAACAGATCGATGGAACGGCTGAACTCGCCCACGTAATAATACGACCATCCAAGGTAATAAATGGCGTGCACCTGATACTTTACATTGCCGGCCTTCTCGGCCAGATCGAGCTGCATCTGCGCGTATTTGATGGTGGTATCCACGCTCATGCATCCAGAGGCTATCTGGTCGAGTATCCTAAGACGCTCCTCTGTATCAGATGCTTGCGACAACAGCACGGCCAGACTGTCCACCCGCTCATCGCTCAGAGTCTGTGAACAGCACCAGCCTGCCGACATCACCAGCAGCGCCAATACCGATATTATACGCCTTATCAACATTTCAATTAATACAACGCTCAATTACTATGCCGCAGCATTATCCACGAATGCAAAAATAATAAAAACATCATAAGAAAAAAAATTTGTTTTATTAATAATATAATATTATTTTTGGACAGCAGAAAACAAATAATTTTCCGGAACCAACAAATACACTTTATTAAATATATGGAAAATAAATCAAGCTACGCATGGAAATACACTAAGATTGGAGGTGTAACACGCATAAACATCGAGACCGGAGACGACATAGCTCATCTCCCAGAGCTCGACCAGAAACAGTGGACCGTTCTCAGCTGCCCAAGCACGGGACTGGAGTTCGACCCGAAGACTCTCGGATACTTGGATACCGACGGCGACGGCCACATAAGAGTGAATGAGGTAATAAACGCCATTAGCTGGCTAAACAAGGTGCTGAAGACTCCTGACTCGCTCATCAAGAAATCGGATGTGATATCCCTGGACGAGATAAACCAGGACACCGACGAGGGCAAGAAGGTATACAACTCGGCCAAGCAGATACTCGCCAACCTGAAGCTCAACAAAAACGAAATATCGCTGGCCGACACCGCCGACAGCACCAAGATTTTTGCCGAGAGCCAGTACAACGGCGACGGAATAATAACCGCGGCATCTACCGACAGCGATGAGCTCAAGAAGCTGATAGCCATAATTATAGAAAAAATCGGAAAGGCCACCGACCGATCGGGCGCCGACGGCATCACCAAGGACCTCGTGGAGGAATTCTACAAGGAGGCCGCCGACTACACCGAATGGAAGGCTCAGGCCACTGCCGACAACATGGAGCCATACGGCGACAAGACTCCGGCCGCACGCGAGGCTTTCTACGCAATAAAGGACAAGGTGGCCGACTATTTCATAAGATGCAAGCTCGTGGCCCTGGACGGCGACACTTGCACATCGCTCGAGATTCCAAAGGACAAGCTGGCGCAGATCTCCGACAGGAACCTCGCCGAGGCAATTGGCGATATTGCATCGTATCCGCTCACAAGACTATCCGCTAAGGCCGAGCTGCCTATCTGCGGAAACATCAATCCGGCCTGGGAAGGCAAATTCGCCGCTCTTAAGTCGCTGATTCTTGATGTGGATTTTGCCGGCAAGGAATCTATCACCGAGGCCGAGTGGAACACAATAGCCCCCAAATTTGCCGCACACGACAAGTGGCTGGCCGACAAGAAGGGCGCCAAGGTAGAATCTATGAGCGTGGAGGAGCTGAAGGCGATATTGGACGCCAACCAGAAAGACGCACTCATGGGCCTCATCGAAAAGGATCTGGCCGAAAAGGAGAACGCCGAATCCATCGACGCAGTAAATAAGTTTGCTCATCTATACAGAGATATCTACGCATTCCTGCGCAACTATGTAACTTTCAGCGACTTCTACCGCATCAACAGCGAGATGAGCTCAATGTTCCAGGCCGGCCGCCTGTTTATAGACCAGCGCGAGTGTGACCTCTGCATCAAGGTGACCGACATGGCCAAGCACAACGCCACAGCGGCCCTCAGCAACATGTTTATAGCCTACTGCGACTGCGTGAACACCAAGAAGGGCGGCAAGATGACCATTGCGGCCGTAATTACCGACGGCGACGTATCGAACATTGCCGTGGGCAAAAACGGCGTATTCTACGACCGCCAGGGCAACGACTGGGACGCCACCATCACCAAGATTGTCGACAATCCAATATCGGTGCGCCAAGCTTTCTGGAGCCCGTACAAGAAGCTGGCCGGTTTTGTGGAGGAGCAGATCAACAAGTTTGCCGCCAACAAGGACGCCGACCTCACCAAGTCGATGAGCGAGAAGGTAAACGAATCTACCACCAAGCTCACCACCATACCAGCTGATGGCACAGCTCCTGCAGCCCCCGCCGCAGCCGCCCCCAAGCAGCCGTTCGACATTGCCAAGTTCTGCGGAATATTCGCCGCAATAGGTCTCGCACTGGGCGCCATCGGTGCCGCTCTCGCAGCCATGGCCAGCGCATTCATCAGCCTTCCATGGTGGGGCATGATAGTGGTGATACTGGGTCTGATGCTCCTGATATCGGGTCCTGCAATGCTCGTGGCCTACATGAAGCTGCGCCGCAGAAACCTGAGCCCGCTGCTCAACGCCAACGGCTGGGCCGTAAACGCTCATACTTTCGTGAATATCACCTTTGGAGCCACACTCACCAAGCTCGCCAAGTTCCCATTGCTCAATGTAAAGGATCCTCTGGCCGACAAGGGTATGCCCTGGTGGCAGAAGGCTATTTACATCGTAATAATTCTGGGCGTGATATTCGCCTGCCTTTTCTTCAACAACAAGCTGGCCCGCTGGGGTCTGCCTTACGACAATGGTTCAGCTGATACAGTAGAGACTGAGGCTCCTGCGGCTGAATAGCAAGTAATATAAGAGGACAACAAGATAAAACGTATCAGCTGCACAAAAAAAACAACAGGATTGTGCAGCTGATTTTTGTAAATAAACAACAATTAAAAAAACTAATTCACTAATATGAAAAAAGCAATACTGATGGGCGCACTGGCTATATCGACATTAGCTGCCCAGGCCCAGGTACCGGACGGATACGAGATAGCCCCATGGCACGGATTCAGCGACTGCGCCATCACCTACTCTTTCGACGACCTCTGCGGCAATCAGCTGCCGGTGGCTATCCCCATATTCGACAAATACAATGTGAAGGCAACCCTGAACATAGTAACCAACTGGGTGAAGCCCGAGGAGTGGGCCAAGGTGAGGGAAGCCGGACTGCGCGGCCACGAGGTGGCATCGCACACCATCAGCCATCCAAATCTGGCTCAGGTGTCGGTGGAGCAGTTTGAGGCCGAACAGCGCGACTCCAAGAAAATACTGGAAGAGAAAACCGGTATGGAGGTAATCACGATGGTATATCCATACTGCGTAACCACTCACGAGGAAATCACCGAAAAATACTACATAGGCGCGCGTGTATGCGACGGCAGAATAGAACCTCACACT
>JAZUEG010000073.1:0-10031 GCA_045640025.1 Bacteroidales bacterium | reverse complement strand
ACCATTTTATTATTCACTTTATTTTTTCAAGACCCACAAACTCAATAATATTTACAGACTATTAATAATTCAAGCACATACGGATCTTTCAGGCAATCCAAAACATCCTCGTCATATAAGAGGTCTTTAGACCTCCACGTTCCGTAGCCCCGACCTTAACCAAGCATCAAACAAAGCCAAAGGTCGGGGAAAACGGAGAGAACGAAAACGGGAAAATCAAGATTACAAATTCCTCTTGTTGATCAAATTAACAACAACCTTCACCATAGTATCCTTCTCCTCTGTCCTCGACTCAGCAATCATAAGCGTCAAAGCCACCAATGTATTGTCGCCAATACGCTTGGAGCCATCAGGACGATAGAGAATGCCGTTTCGCTCCAAGAACCACAGGAACAAGGTAGCGGCTATTCGCTTGTTGCCATCAGAAAACGAATGGTTCTTCACCACAAGGTACAACAGCATAGCGGCCTTTTCCTCGATACTTGGATACAATTCCTCGCCTCCAAATGTCTGATATATCTGACCAATGGAACTATGGAACGAGCCATCCTTCTCGTGGCCAAACAGATTGCTTCCACCAAATTTCTCGTGAAGGCCACGGATCACCTCCATAGCATTCTCGTATGTGGCGTGAAACTTCTCGTCGCGAGAGGTGTCCCCAATCACCAACTGCTCATAATCGTACCTGTCGAGAGTGTCGAGGGCATAAACGTAGTCCTGAACCATCCTGAAAATCCCCTCAGCCTCATCAGTAGGCAAAAGTTGCTGAGTCTCCAACGTGCGGGCCATCAGCCTCACCACTTCCTTAAGTTCCTCATAGCGCTCAATCTTTATCTTATCGTTGATAGCATAGCCCTTCACAAGGTAGTCTTTGAGGACACGGTTGGCCCATTTCCTAAACTGAACACCTTGCCTACTTTTAACTCGGAATCCAACAGAAGTGATCATCTCCAAATTGAAATATTCAACATATTGAATTTGGATTTTATCTTTAATAGCACCGTGTTTAGTGGGTGTCGCAAATTTTGCGACTACCACTTCACCAGCTAATTCTTCCGACAAAGCATTGTTTACGTGCTTTGCAATAGTCTTAACATCACGGTCAAACAAAACAGCCATCTGCTGTCTCGTAAGCCATACAGTCTCATTCTCAAGTTTTACATCCAACTGAGTTGTGCCATCAGGGGCGGTGTAAAACAGAATCGGGGTATTGTTCAAACTCTCCATTTTCGCGATATTTTTTGATAAACGGGCGCAATATACAAAATTTTCACGATAAAAACAAGGACCCAAAACTTCATCATTTCATTTCCCTGACACCCCCAATAATTTTTGCAATATGAATAATTCTGCGTATTTTTGTCAGAACAAGAACTATCCAATTACTACTTTTTATGAGAAAAACAACTTTTATTTTTTTACTTAGCAATCTTAATTTCCTTATTGTCAATGAATTCTGCTGAAGCGCAGAACAATTTTCCGAAGGTTTCGGAGGGCAAGGCAAAGGGATATTTTCCGATTGCGAATGACAAGGGCGTGGCTTCCATTGTCCTTGACGACAACGATTTCGACGTTGTGAAGGTGGCATCAGAAATGCTGGAAACCGACATCAAAAATGTTACGGGGCAGACGGCTGAGATACCCAACGGCCATACCATCGTGATAGGCACCGTCGGCAAGTGCAAAATCATCGACAACCTTGCAAGTCAGGGACTTATCAACGTGGCTGATATCAGCGACAAGTGGGAATCATTCGCCATCAGCACCATCAAAGACCCCAAGACCAAGAAGCCAATGCTCGTGATTGCGGGAAGCGACGGCAGGGGAACTGCTTACGGCGCGATGACTCTTTGCAGGGAGATCGGCGTGTCGCCTTGGACTTGGTGGGCCGACGTTCAGCCAAGGCACAAGGACGAGATTTACATCGAGGGCAGTCGTTTCGTTCAGGGCGAGCCGTCGGTAAAATACCGCGGAATCTTCATCAACGACGAGCGTTTTGGAGGTTGGGCTCAATGGGTGGAGCAAAATTTCGACAAGGAGAGCGGAAAGGTAGGCCCAAAGGTTTACGAGAAGGTCTTCGAACTGCTTCTCTGTCTGAAAGCCAACTACTTATGGCCCGCAATGCACCCAGGAACTCAGGCCTTCAACGCCGACCCTGAGAACGCCCGACTCGCCAACAAATACGGCATAGTAATGGGATCGTCGCACTGTGAGCAAATGCTCCGCAACAACGAGGGCGAGTGGAAGGCCGTGGGCACTTACGGAGATTTCAAGCAAGGTTTGGGTCTTCAATGTTGGCGACATCAAGCCCGCCGAAAAGGAAATCTCGTTCGCAATGGACCTCGCTTGGGACGTGGAGAAATGGAAGCCCGAGAACGCCCACAAATACATAGAGCATTGGGCATCAGAGACTTTCGGGCCTGAATACGCCAAAGATATCGCCGAGATTATGAGCGGATAATACTACAAACTAATGGCCTCGGGAAAGGATTCGCACGTTTGGTTTGTGGAATACACTGTGAGTGAGCATTTTGGACGCGTGGAGGATTGGAGAGAAATCGCAGACCGCGCCGAGAAAATCTACGAAAAAATCAGCGACAAGAACGCATTTTTCGAACTCGTGCTCTATCCCGTAAAAGGCGCTTACCAGCTCAACGCGTATCAGCTGTTGGCCAAAGGAACTTTCATAAAAGCCAGCAAGGGAGAGTTGGATAATTCATTGGCTGACAAAACATTAGAAGCCTACAACGGTCTCAACCTACTCACCGAAAAATACCACAAGGAAATCCTAAACGGCAAATGGGACAAGTTTTTCAATTGGATTCCCTATCATTGGTATTACGAGAAGGGAATGCCAGCACCCGTTTGCGACAGCAAGAATACCATAGCATCAGAGGCTACAAAACAACAGACAATACCTGTAAGCCAGGCAGTTAGCGAAAACGGCGCAATAATAGACTCCGACACCGAGGGCTACACCGATTTGTGGATCCGCGCCCGCACTCCCGTCCAAAACTTCTCCAAAGCCAAGGCCGACAACGAATTCTGCACCGTGGAATTTGGCGACACATCGTTCACCGCCTCCGCTACGCCCATCAACAATGTCTGGCACTCGCCATACATCGGCCCAATGTGGAGCAAGGTTGGGAGGGTGCATATCAATCAGGGGCACAATCCGCTTACTGGAGGTACCGCTTGGATCCAATCTGAAAACGAGGCTTACGACAAGGCCGTGGAGGACGACAAGGCCACCTCTCTCATCAACCCACGTACCACAGTAAAGGAAATGCTTGAAGGCGGTTCCATCCACGACAAGGCTATCGATTGGCTAAACCGTGTGGCATCGTTTATGGGCGACCTCAAGGACAAGAACGGAAACGCTATCCCCGTAATCTTCCGCCCTTGGCACGAGAACACAGGATCGTGGTTTTGGTGGGGCGATCCCAACTGCACCGCCGACGAGTACAAGGCTCTTTGGAATATGACTCAGGATTATCTCAACGATAAACTTCCAGGTCAGTTGCTATGGGCATATTCGCCAAGCCCCAAGAATATGGAGCATTTCCTTGAGCGTTGGCCAGGCGACGACAGGGTTCAGATTTTGGGCTCCGACTGTTACCACAGCAGTACAGCCGAGGATTTCCAGAAGAAACTCGGATTTTGGCTCGGATTTATGAACGACTACGCCAAGGACCGCAACATCCTGATAGCCATCACAGAATGTGGACGTAAGAATTCCGACATTCCCGATTGGTGGACCCAGGTTCTCGACCCCGTAGCCACACAGTTTCCCATCTGCTACTGCCTCCCTTGGCGCAACTACTGCAAGGAGCATTTCGGCGCCTCCAAAGACGCCACCACCGCCGAAGACTTCAAGAAATTCCACGAACTGCCACAGACACTGTTCGTGAAGGATATAAAGGAGTAGGATTTTTAGAACACAGATTGACGCAGATTGGGCGGATTTTTATTAAAAGGCTTGATTTTTCAGGATTTTAATACTAACTTTGCAATATAATATCAAAAGAAATGGCAACAAGAGGAATTCCATACGGTGTTACAAATTT
Source organism: Bacteroidales bacterium (assembly GCA_045640025.1). Taxonomy (GTDB): domain Bacteria; phylum Bacteroidota; class Bacteroidia; order Bacteroidales; family UBA3824; genus UBA3824. The sequence goes on along the minus strand of JAZUEG010000073.1, from coordinate 5,964 downwards.
TGGCCTGATGCAGAGGGAAAATTTGTATTATGTTGATAAGACGGCTTTTATCCCTGTTTTGGAGAAGGCTGACAAATTTGTGACATTCCTGCGTCCCCGCAGGTTTGGCAAGACACTTTTGCTTGCCGTTCTCGACGCTTATTACAACGTAAAGTACAAGGACCAGTTCGACGACTATTTCAAGAATCAGGCTGTATATAAGAACCTTACCGACAACAGAAGTTCGTATCTTGTAATGAGGTTCGATTTCTCCAAGGTCGACAACAGGATTGAGTATTGTCAGAAATCTTTCAATACCGAGATTCTGATGACCTTGGATAAATTTCTGTTGGAATACAGCAATTATTTTTCAACTGATATCTACAAAGGATTCCGCGAAATAAAGGATGCCGACAACCCACAGTCCAACGATGGATTCAAGTATGTGCTCGACAAGGCATATCTCTTGGGCTTGCGACTATATATAATCATCGACGAGTACGACAATTTTGCCAACTCATTGCTGGCCCGCAATGAGCAAGATTATATGTCGCTCACACACGGAGACGGATTCTTCCGTCTGTTTTTCAATTCGCTGAAGGCATACACTTCGGGAATGGACTCTCCAGTGGAGCGCATTTTCATTACAGGAGTCAGCCCATTGACACTCAGCGACGTTACCAGCGGATACAATATTGGTTCTAACCTTTCGCTGAACCCTGCCTTAAATCAGATGGTAGGCTTCACAGAGACAGAGGTTCTCCAGATGCTTGATTATTACAGGCAGGAGTGTGGCACATTCCAACATTCCAACGAGGAGATAATGGAACTGATAAAGCCTTGGTACAACAACTACTGCTTCAACCGCAAATGCCTGAGCCAGGACAGGGTTTTCAATTCCGATATGCTCTGGTATTTCATAAAAGAATATTCCAGCGACGGAGAGTTTCCTGATGCTATGGTGGATACCAACATCAAGACCGATTACGACAAGATGCGAATGCTTGTCCGCTACGACAAGGATTTTGGACGCAAGGCTTCCATTATTCAGGAAATCATCAACAATGGAGAGATAGTGGCTGTCATCAATCCCGAGTTCTCGATATCACAATTGGATAGCGACGACAACCTTGTATCTCTGTTGTTTTATCTCGGAATGCTTTCCATCGACCGTTACGAGTATGGCACCACAGTTCTCACCATACCAAACAACACCGTCAAAATGCAGTTTTACAAGTATATGCAAAAATGCTATCAGGATTGCATTACTTGGCGTAGCGATGATTCTCTTCTCGACCGTCTCGGCCGTATGATGGCTTACCATGGACAGGCCTTGGAGTTTATCGACTACGTGGTTTCCTGTATGACAGAACTCTCAGGCCCGCGCGATTTCGATCCACAGGCTGAGGCTTTCGTCAAAGGATTCATACTCGCCACAATGGGCGTCAGGATGAATTTCTACACCGTAGAGACTGAGGTCTCGATGGGCAACGGCTATTCCGACATCTACATCAGGCCAATGAAAGACGCCAAGCATTCTTTCGTTATAGAACTCAAATACCTGAAAGCCAACGCCACCGATGCAGAAGTAAAGGCCAAGGAAGACGAGGCCGAAACTCAACTCCGACAATACCTTTCCGACAAGGTGGATAACGCCCGCAACGCCGACCGTGGAATTACCTGTCGTGGCGTGATTCTGGTAATGAGCGGATGCAAGAAAAGAGTACTGAGGTATTTGGAATAGAGAAGGGGGAATTGTCTGCATTTCTTACAAATGTAAAATTTATGACATAACACACCCTATATAACTAACTATCACACAAAATTATATAATTAAACCACAACTTTAGGCAATACGAAATAAAAGGATAATTATTGATTATGAAACAATCAAAAGACAAAGACTACGATAATCATTCCATTTTTAAAACTCTTTCTGACTTCAAAGAGTTTTATAAAGCATTAGCATATAGTGTAATGACGTGAATTCAACAAGGAATTCAATTGAAAAACATTGTCAATTATGAAACAAGTGTGTATTCTGCCTTGAACGGAACTCTTGATTCTATGCAATTAGTATTGTCAGCAGGAAGAATAAATGATGCGTTTGCTTTGGCTAGAAAGTATGATGATGGCATAATGACAGATCTTTATTCCGTAATATACATTCAACTCCATAAGGACGATAACGAAATAGTCGAAAAGATTAATAATTGGGTTTATAATAATAGTAAATTTCCACTATCGTCTGAAATGTTAAAATACATTCTACAATATGAAAACACTTCTGATTTGCAAACTATTATCTCAACAGACGATTACAATATTTCCCGTAAATATTGTAACAATCACGTTCATTACAATTCTTTGCATTGTATGATGCTCAATGACATAGATTTGTACTTAGACGACAGGATGGCGTCATTAGACCAATTGGAAAATTGTATTATATCATTTTTTGCTTTCCATTTTGGTTATATGTTTTCCATTAACCCACAATATATGATGGCATCTGATCTTACAGATTATTTGGATTTTGGGCAAACGCCACCACCAGGCTCAGAAAAATGGGTCGCTCCTTTTATCCAGGATATTTTTTCAAAATATATAAAGGTTAAGTATCCAAAATTAGCGGAATATATGCTTAGGAATTCACCAATGGAATTAAAATAGTTTAGTTTTAAATCAATAGCAGACATCCTCAACGACAGCAACGAGGAGTAGAAATTTTGAGCGAAACTATATCTTCTCAACCAAAACTCGGACATAAAACACATAACGATAAACGCTTGAGCCCCAGCGGTCCACAAGTTGTGGACCGAATACTATAAATCGTCCGACAGTTGCGGACAATTTCGGAAATACAGCTTAAACAAGGAAATCACCAAGCAGTGCTTGACGATTTTCTTGTTTGTTTTTCTCATTTCTATTTATTATCTTTGTTAATTCAAAAATTTTCGAAACTATGACAAGGTTAATACCAATACAAAGCGACAAACAATATACAGAATGGATTGGCGAGGTTTGCAAACGCTTCCGTTCCAGTCAGATAAAAGCATCGATAAAAGTAAACACCGAATTGCTGAAGTTTTACTTCAATCTTGGAATGGATATAAGCCAAAAAGGATATGCCAATACCTATGGCAGTGGTTTTTATAATCGTCTTAGCCAAGATTTGCAACGGGAACTGCCTGATGCAAAAGGTTTTTCGCCTACCAACATAAAGTATTTCAAATACTTTTATGAACTATATTCTCCATTGTTGGAAAATCGTCAACAAGTTGTTGACGATTTAGTCGTATCAAATCGTCCGCAAGTTGCGGACGATTTCGAAAACACTAATATTTTCGAGATTCCGTGGGGGCATCAAGTACAAATTATTGGAAAATGCAAAGGCAATATTCAAAAGGCTCTCTTTTATGTCCGCAAGACGATAGAGAACAACTGGAGCCGTGCTGTATTGCTGAACTTCCTTGACACTGATTTGTATGAGCGTGAGGGGAAGGCTGTTTCCAATTTCAAGGAGAATTTGCCCTTGCCATTGGGCGATTTGGCTCAGCAAATCATCAAGGATCCCTACAACTTCAATTTTTTGTCGCTGACTGAAAAATACACCGAGAAGGAACTCAAGGACGCTTTAATGGACAATATCCAGCATTTTCTTCTTGAGCTCGGCAATGGTTTTGCATTTGTGGGTCGCGAGGTAAGGATAGAAGTTGGTCAGACAGAGAAATTTATTGATATGCTTTTCTACAATATCAAATTGCATTGCTATGTGGTATTGGAAGTAAAGACTGACAAATTCGATTTTGCCAATGTGGGACAATTGGGCGGATATATGGTGGCAGTAAACCACCAACTGAAAGGCGAAATCGACAATCCTACTATCGGACTCCTTGTCTGCAAATACAAGGACAACGTGGAGGCTCAATATGCATTGGAATCAAGCAGTCAGCCAATGGGAGTATCAGCCTACGAATTGTCGAAACTCATACCCGAAAACTTCAAGTCAACATTGCCGTCGATAGAGGAAATAGAGGCTGAATTGAATGGGAATATCACCAATCAGTGATCGCAATTTTTCGCCACGGAACTTTACTAAAGAGCTTTCGTGGCGTTTTTTTTTGTTGGTTATAATTATGTATAAATATCCACCCCTATTAAACTAACTAACATTTTCTTAGTCAAAAGAAAAACAACAAACCAACAACAAAAAAAATGATTAAAGACATCGCACACATAGCCCTGAATCCATTGGATATGGACAGGTCGGTGGAATATTTCGACAAGGTGTTTGGCTGGAAGAAAGTTTTTGAGCTCCACAAGGACAACGGCGAGCCTTGGATTGTTTACCTGAAAATCTGCAAGGGTCATTTTCTGGAACTGTTCTATGGCGGACAAAACGACCGCGACTACGCCTTCGATTTCAAGAAAACAGGCTACAACCATCTCTGCGTAACAGTCGGCGACATCAGCAAGACCCTGCGCGAGATCTACGAGAAAGGATACATAAAATCTCCCGAGCCCGAAATCGAGAAGAGCGGTTGCAAGAACCTCTGGCTCTACGATCCCGACGGCAACGGCATTGAGCTTCAGGAATATACCCCCGAATCAGTACAAATGCAGAGCAACGAGGCTCCCTACGAATTTGGCCGTGACGGATACGTTGGAATCGGACACGCCTGCTTTGTCTGCAAGGATTTGGAGAAATCCCTCGACTTCTACTGCAACAAATTGGGAATGAAGCTGGTAGGAATCCAGAACGACGACAACGGCAATCCCTGGCTCCATTATGTCCGTATGGCCGACGGCGTTTATCTGGAGCTGATACCAAACGGCGAGGGCGAGAACCCCAACACTGGCTGGAACAACCGCGGTTTTCAACACCTCTGCCTCGAGACCGACAATCTTCTTCAAGACGTTGAGCGTCTGCGCTCCATAGGCGTGGAAATCGACCAGGAGCCCAAGACTTCCAGCGACAAGAACTGGCAGGCCTGGATCCACGATCCCGACGGCAACAAGGTAGAACTTATGATGATAGACCCCGATTCACCACAGGCAAAAGCGTAAACATTATGAAAAAAGCAACAATACTTTCCGCAATCACGGGCGCCTTATTGTTGGCCTCGTGCTCAGGCAATGCGCCTCAGAATTCGTGCACATCAGAGACACAAACTGACTCGCTGAAGATAACAAATCCCGAGCTCTGGGCCGCTCAGAATCAGAAACTTGAGCTGAAGGCCGACCGTGAAGTTATGAGAAATCCGCTGGAGCTCGACAAGTTTATCCAGATAGCCATAATAGTGGAGGACATCGAGGTGGCCGCCAAGGAGTGGGCTCAGCTCCTCAACGTTCCAGTACCCGAAATCAGGGTGCATCAGACAGTTGAGACCACCGACCCCAACCTAATGTATTACGGCAAAAACTACAAATACGGCCTCAAGCTCGCTTCGATAATGGCGCCTCAGGGATTCATAATTGAGCTTCATCAGATTTTGGACGACAACCCAAGCACCTACAACGAGTTCATCAAGGAGCACGGCTACGGAGTACACCACCTCGGTTTCGCAGTGGGCGACCGCAGAGATTCCGTTGTCAACGAGCTGATAGAGCGCGGATACCCCAAACGCGTGGAGCACATCTACCCAACAGGAAGCTGGACCATCATCGACGCCGAGCAGTCACTGGGAGTAAATCTGAACATCAAACCGGCAATGTAGGGATTGCACATCATAATAAGAAAAAACGGCAGACGAATTCACTTTTTTTGTAATTCGTCTGCCTTTTTATTTCTACAAACCATTTTTTTTATTTACCTTTGCACAAACTAAAAATCAAATCAAAACACTAGTGTCCACTAAAAAACTTTAAATGTTCATTGAAATTATTGTAATATAGTAAGTTACAAAGATAGCAAGACCGAACGGATTTGAAATTATATCTTTGCAGTCAATATAATAACGACTGCATATGCATAAGGACAAA
>JAZUEG010000072.1:0-6356 GCA_045640025.1 Bacteroidales bacterium | reverse complement strand
ATCTTTTTAGCAAAACTAAATTCAATAATTTCAAAGACCTGAAGGATTTTGATGGTCCTAGTTTATTTGATAATTGTTAAACTTTATGTGTCCGCTATTTTTTAGTGGACACTAGTGATATTTGCAACTAACTTTTTGAATATAGTAAATGAAAAACAAAGTCCTTGGCAATATCTGGAAGAGGATCCTCAACATCCTCTTTTGGTCGATAATTTCCGCCGCCTTCATCGGCCCGGGAACTGTCACCACCGCTACAAAGGCCGGTTCTGATTTCCAGTTCCAGCTTTTGTGGGCTTTGTCTTTCTCTACCATAGCCTGTCTGGTGCTTCAGGAGGCGAGCGCCAGGTCCACCATATACTCGGGCATGAATCTTGGCCAGGCCATCAAGTACCATTACATGGGCAAGAAGGCCCAGGTTCCTGTGCTAATGCTCATTGTGGGCGCCATCATCATGGGATGCGCGGCATACGAGGCCGGCAATATACTCGGATCGGTGGCCGGATTGTCGCTTGTATTCCCTAATCTCGACGAGCGGCTGATAGTGGGCGCCATAGCCGTAATAGCGGGTCTGGCCCTCAGCCTCAAGTCCATAAGGTCGATAGCCAATTTCATGGGAGCGTTTGTGTTCATCATGGGATTCACTTTCATCACTACGGCCGTGGTATCCAATCCACCGCTCGATGAGATAGCCAAGGGCCTTGTAATACCATCTATTCCTGATACATCGGGCGCCGGCCTTCTCGTGCTCGGCCTTGTGGGTACCACAGTGGTGCCATACGATATATTCCTGGGGTCCAGCGTGGTGCAGAAGGATACCACAGTCCGCGATATGCGCATCGGAATCTCGGTGGCGGTAATCCTGGGCGGTTTTATCTCGATGGCCATATTGTGTGTGGGATCGGAGATGACCCGCGGATACACTCCCGAGGCCCTCAACGAGCTGGGCGGATTCTCGTATCAGCTGCTATCCGACACCCTGATGGTGGATATAGGCCCGTGGGCGGTATACATTTTCGGATTCGGAATGTTCGCCGCGGGATTTACCAGCGCCATCACATCGCCACTGGCATCGTCGCTTACAGCCCGCAGCATATTCGAGAAGAAGACAGCTGATGGCGAATCGAAAAACGGCAAATGGTTCCACATCATAGCATACGTGGTACTGGCGTTTGGCGTAGGCATGGGATTGTTCCAGAAAAAGCCGGTCCCAGTAATCGTGGCCGCCCAGGCATTCAATGGCCTGATACTCCCATTTGTGGCCATATTCCTCTTCATGGTGGTCAATGATCCACGCATCATGGGCAAGGGCCATATCAACGGATTGGTTTCCAATATTTTCATGGTAATAGTTACATGGGTTACATTCATACTCGGCATTGTGCAGGTAACCAAGGCCGTGCTCAAGATGTTTATGGACGACGATGCCGCATCATCATTCATAGGCCCCGATACGCTGTTTGCATGCTCGGCAGTGGCGTCGCTCGTTATCACCGCCATCATTACGGTGCGCATAGTCCGGAAACGGCGCAAGGAGCTCGCAGCTCTGGCCGATCAGGAGTAGTGGCCCGGTATAGCTAATACAATAAATCTACCTAACCCCCTACCTGACTATGAAGTCATTCCTAGAAGAGTGCGCCGAGGACATTCTGCGCAAATACAGCAACGACAATTCGGTATGCGTGGTTTTCCCAAACAACAGAACCATGCTTCATTTCAGGAAAATATATGCGCGCCTCAAGAACGAGGTGTCTTTTTCCGGCTGTCTTTTCCCCATCAACAAGATTCAGAACCAGTTTATGCGGTGCAACGTGGCCGATGAGCTCACGCTGCTGTTCTATCTATACGACGCATTCCATCAGGTATTTGCCGATGGAGCCATGATGAATTCAAACATCGCATCGGATTTCAACTCGTTTTACGATACGGGAAGGCGTATACTATCGGATTTCAACGAGATAGACAATTACCTAATCGACATCGACCAGCTCTGCCACAACTTTGCCGATATCAATGAGCTGGAGGAATTTTACGCCGGGTTCGACCCCGACCAGGTGGAGATAATCCGCACATTCTGGGCCAACTTCTCCAACGAGCGTCTCTCCCACGAGAAAAAGCGTTACAAGGAGCTCTGGACAAATCTTCCACGGGTTTACCGTCTCTTTCATCAGATACTCGATAATGCCAAGGCCATGTATTCGGGCATGAAAAACCGGAAAATCTACGAGCTTACCCGCAGCGGAAACCTTCCAATAAAATTCGGGACATACATTTTTGTGGGATTCAACGTGCTCAACAAGTGCGAACGAGGACTCTTCCGCTACCTGCTATCAGCTGGCAAAGCCCGCTTCTACTGGGACGCCGACGATTACTACATAGCCGACAAGGCCCAGGAGGCCGGCCTCTTCATGCGTCAGCTGCTTACCGAATTTCCCGACGAGCTCCACAAGAAACCGCAGAGCAACATACTCCACTCGCCCAAAGACGTGGAATACATAGGCGTGCCGCTCGAGGTGGGCCAGGCCAAATGTATTCACGATATCATAGAAAATCTCCAGAAAGAGGAAGGATATTCAGAGACCAAGACCGCCGTAATCCTGGGCGACGAGCACCTGCTTTTCCCGGTGCTGAACAGTATGCCCAATAGCGTAAGGAATGTGAACGTTACGATGGGATATCCGTTTTCGGAGACTCCTGTGTATTCATTCATACTGAATTGCCTTCAGCTGAGACGTAACTTCAGGAAATCAGCCACTTCCGGCACCGCCGACTATTATTTTCATGATGTATTGTCGGTGATAAACCATCCGCTGGTGGCCAACCTGACAGAATTCTATTCCAAGCAGCTGAACGCGCGAATCCGCGAGGACCGCATGATACGCGTAAAGGCCGATTTCATAGGATCGTTCAGCAACATACTCAGCACAATATTCTGCGGCTACGACAGCGAAAACAGCCCGGTCGACATTCTCCAGAATTACCTCTCGATATTGTCGCAGCTGTATTTCATCAAGAATCCCAAGCCGGAGGAAAACCCGAAACTTGAAAACGAGTTCATTTTCAACGCCTACCTGCAGATAAAGACTCTATACAACAATCTGCTGAAACTTCCCCAGGACCAGCTGGGCGAGGATCTTGTGGTGAATATCCTGAAAAGCCACCTGATGCAGATAATTGTGCCATTTGAGAGCGAGGACGACCAGGGAATTCAGGTGATGGGAATGATAGAGACCCGAAACCTCGATTTCGACAATGTGATAATGCTCGGCATGAACGAGGGAGTATTCCCGAAGCGCAGCGAGAACGACTCATTCATATCTGAGGGAATGCGACTGGCCTTTGACTTGCCGATAGTGAAATACAAGGACGCCGTTTTCGGATATTTCTTTTACCGACTGCTGCAGCGCGCCAAGACTGTCAAGATACTCTACAACAATGTATTTGCCACCAATGTGAGCGGCGAGCCAAGCAGGTTTGCCACTCAGGTGCTCAAGGAGGCATCGCAGGAGCAGAGGCCGGATTCGATGCTCAGCATCACGCAGAGCCAGTTTGTAAGGAACATCAAGCCCACGCAGGGACGCGAGCTCTCGGTGGAAGGCAGCGCCGATTCGGTAAACAGGCTTTCGAGATATTTCTCGCAGGGAGACGACGCGCGGTCGCTCTCGCCATCAGCTCTCAATACCTTCATCAACTGCCCGCTGAAGTTCTATTTCCAGTACGTGGTAAGGCTCAATCCGGTAGACCAGATAGAGGAAGAGGCATCGGCCGCAGATTTCGGAACCATACTCCACGCCGCTATCGAGAAGATTTACAAGGACATCTGCGATGGCAACGGCATGATAACCGCCGAAGCCATCAAGGCAGTTGAGCCGAGAAAAGAAAGTTTTGTATTAGCTGCCTACAATGAAACTTTTAAGCTGAACAGGAAATCGAGAAACGAGCTCTCGGGTTTCGACGCAGTATTTTTTGATGTGCTGATGCAGTATCTCGACCGAATACTGGTATACGACATTACTCTTGCGCCATTTGAGCTGAAGGGCGCCGAGAAGGGAATCTATTCGCATATAGATGTGGATGTGGACGGCCACACAATCAAGGTGAACATAGGCGGCACCATCGACCGCATAGACAGGCTGAAGGACGGCACCATCCGCATTGTGGACTACAAGACAGGAAACGTGGCCGAGAAGATGAAATTTCAGAATGTGGATGATGTGTTTGATTCCAACAAGCACGACAAGCGTCCGAGCCAGGCATTCCAGGTGCTGTTCTATTCGTACGTATACATGACCCGCCACCCCAAGGAGCGCCCCGAACCCGTAATCTACGGCGTAAGGAGCGACATAGAGGCATACGACACCAGATTCAAGGTGGGCGACGAAAAGCCACAGCAGCTGCTCGGCAGCGGAAACATCTGGGACCTCGCGCAGGAATTTGCCGACAAGCTCCGTGCGCTATTAGCTGAGGTTTTCAGCCCAAACCAGACATACGAGGCGCGCCCGTCACGCTACTGCGAATACTGCAACTTCAGGTCGCTGTGCGGAAGGTGATTTTTCAGCTAAAGGCCTTTCATGATATTCCACACCCAGTTGATGCCGGCCAATATCAGGACAACAATCCAAGTGCGCCGGCTGAGGTCGTGACTGTAGAGATTCAGGTAAGATGATTTGCCGGAAATAAGATCATAAACAATCCATACGGCGGTAATGGCCATATATGCGGCGGTGAGCATCGCCATCGGATTCATCATAAGCGATTCCAGCGGCATTCCGTGAAAAAGATATTTGAGCCCGCGCGTGGTGCCGCAGGCCGGGCATGGAATCCCGGTAATAATCTTGAAAATACAGATAGTAAAATGAGGCTGGTGAGGCACCAATGGCTTAGGCACATCGCTCAACAGCAAATACACCGTAAGCGCCGCTATCATGCAGAGCGCTACGGTGTATTTCATTTCCCGGTTGCGGGTGGGCTGATACATGTGCAGCATGGTCCAGCCGAACTCCCGGATATATTCGCCTGTTTTATTGAGGAACGACATTTTTTTTCGGCACAGACTACTAACCGCAGATGCTCTCTGGAGCAGGACCATAGCTGTTTTCGCCGGCATTGCCGTCCTTGGCCATCTCCACAAAATACTGATACCAGCCTATGCAGCAGATTATCATCTTCTTGGCCAAGTACATGTCGTCGTGGTTGAGGTCGTGGCAGCGGCGGAGATTAACACCCAATACTGGAATAAAGAGGAGCATATTGAGCACAAACTGACCTGCGCCGATACACCAATTCCAGAGGAAAAATCCACCATAGAGGAACGACAGGATACCATTGATTATGATGAAAATAGCCGTAGCGCCTACCATGAAGTTCCAATAATCGTTTTTGCTGATGCGGCCTGTAAAGTTCATGTAGTTTTCCTTCAAGGTCTTGGTCAGCATTTTCATTACGTTGCTAAAAGTGATGTTCATGATTTTTGAGTTTATTGGTTAAGCAAATTTGTATATTATACTGCAAATATATCAAATTCTGAATTATATCCAAAAGATTCCCGCTATTTTCACAAAATTTAATATTATCTACATGAATCTGGCCACAGCCATCTCCGACAAAGCAAATACCAGAGCCAACACCACAAAAAGTTTCCACAGAGGCCTTGTGGCCGCGCTCTCTGCCGCATCGCTGGCAAAAGTCCGGCTGCCGGAATCCATCACCCTCACGGCATGGCAACCCATGTCCTCCATTTTCTGGCTCACCTCATCAGCAGTCATAAAATCCATCTCAGACTCGCGCCGGTCGTAATTGTAGGCCACAGCTGATACGGTTTTCCCCTCCGAAACCAGGTGCATGAAACCGGATTTCTCCACGCAGTTTTCCGAGAAAATCCTGTAGTTCATATACGCGTCGGGACCCGAGATGCGCGGAATAAACTCGTATCCGCTGTCCTCGTCCCTCATCACGATAGCCGAGAGGTCGGGATTGCCGGGCAGGCGCACGCTGAAACCCTGGTCGCGCCCTATCACTGAATAATACTGCTGGCTGAAATTCTGCGACGTGCTCACGGCATTGTATAGCAGCGGCACTATCAGGCGGTGGGTGGCAAGGTTTCCGCACTTGTCGTTGAGCGGAGTATAAAACACGAACATCTTGCCGGCGCGGTACGAGTTGCTGGTCATCACCTTCTTGTAGCTATCGGTCTCCAGCACAATCTCCTCGCCCTGATACGGATTGCTCATCGAGCTGAAATACCTTGTAAGGTAAGGCAGGTCGGGATTGTCGGGCATCTCGCGGATGGCGCCCTTCAGCAGGCTGCACTGCGTGTTTATATTCGTCACCTTGCATTTTATTGTATCAGCTGATACAAT
>JAZUEG010000071.1:0-2508 GCA_045640025.1 Bacteroidales bacterium | reverse complement strand
CTTCCTAAGACCGCTTGGCCTCCGACTTGATCGTTCTTGTCCTTCTCGCTGAGGCGGAGATCCTCCAGGAGAACCCACTCACGCGAGTATGCCTCAAAGTAGCCGTTCAGCTCGGGGTCGAATGAGTATTTCTCTATGCAGTCGAACAGGGCTATGGCGTAATCGAGGGCCTCCTGTTTCTTGCTGATTCTGTAATATTCGGCCAGGCCGTAGATGGTGAACGCTATGGCGTAGATCTGTTTTCTTGTATTAGCTGGACTGCCGTCGGCATTCAGCATCCAGTATACTCCGCCGTACTTCTTGTCGATGAAGTATTTGGTAACGTAGTCGTAGGCACGGCGCGCCATGGTGAGGTGCTCGGGGTTCTTGAATATGCGGTATGCCGACGAGTATGCCCAGAGTATTCTGGCATTGAGCACCGCGCCCTTCTCGCCCTCGGGATGCTTGGTCATATCGAGATCTATGGATCCGATAAAACCGCCGTTCTGCTCATCGATGGTGTTCTTGCTCCAGAAGCCCAGGATGTTGAAACATTCCTGTGTGGTTTCTACTTTTAGTTCCTTGATTCTTGTGTCCATTTTGTATTAGTAATTGGAATATATTTAAGTATGGTTTGTCTTATTTCTTAGGCTGCGGAATCGAGATTGTTTTCTCGGTAGAGAATGATGATGCCGGCAGTCCTGCTCCGTTGTACAGCGATGGAGAGTTTACCCAGTTTTTCCAGGCGTATCTCACGTTTCGCGGCTTGGAAACCTCCGGGCTCGATACCACAACCTTGTCGCCTTCTATGGAGGCGTTGGCTGGATAATAGTTTCCGTTGTTGTCGGATATCTCGAAGTCGGTGAGGCCTTCGCCCTTTACCACGAGTCCGCCTGTGGTATTGGTGAATGTAAGCTCTATGGAATTGGTGCTCTTGTTGATTTCCATCGACTGGTACATAGGTCCCGAAACCTCCATTTTCTTGGAGTACATTTTAGCTAATACCAGATTTACCATTCTCTCGGCGGCTTCGGCCTTGTACTGCGACCTTATGCCGTCCTTGCGGCCCAGGTCCATAAGGCATACCATTGCAGAGTTGGTGATGATATCGAGGCTTCGGCGCTGGGCCTCGCGCAGCTCGTATGATCTGGTGTCCTCCTTGAAATCCGATGGAGTACACTGCCAGAAGTAGAATCTCATGTGCGGGCTCTGGAAACCCTCTCTCCAGCATTCGGCCAGCTGAGGGAGCATCCTGTAATAATCTTCGGCATGGTCCATGTTGCTCTCGCTGTGGCACCAGAGTGCGGCGGCTATCTTGAATGGCATTATGGGATGGAGCATGGCCTTGTAGCAGCTGGCGATGGTTTTCTCGTTGAGGGTTACGGTTACCTTGGGGCGGTTGTTGAACTCGAGGTTCTTGTAGTCGTAGGCGTAGAGGTTCATATCGCAGAATTCGCCCACGGGCATGTATTTCCATGTACCAGCTATAGAGATGCCGTTCTCCTCGTCGTTCTCGGGATGTATTTTCAGGAGGTTGTGATTGCCGGGACGGCCGGGTATTCCGCCGCCGCTGCCGTTGTCTATTACCCTTACGGCCACCAGCATTCGTCCAGACCTTACGAGGCCGGGCAGTATCTTGTAGTTGCGGTCTACATTGTGCATTCCGGCTTCCAGGTTGCGGCCTATCTTCTCGCCGTTTACGTATGCCTCGTCGTTGTCGTCGATGGGGCCTAATGACAGTATCAGCTGTTTCTCCTGCCATTCAGCTGGAATATCCACCCACTTGCGGAACCACAATACGCCGTCGTAAGGGCCCATCTTGTCGTCGTTGTCGAAATATGTGGGAAGCTCCATCGAAGGCCACTGGCTGTCGTCGTAGCCTATGCGGGCGCATTCGTCGTCATTGAAGTTGTCCCATCTGTCGGTGTCTATCTGCCGGTGGCTCTTAATCCACTTGGTGAGGGTAGACTGCTGTGGCACGCCCTCGTGATACAGGTTGAGGCGTTCCTGATAGTTGGGGATGTGCGAGAGGTATTCCTCTGATATCCAGCTCTCGGCGCTGCTGGACCTGAGCGATGCTGTAATCATGCCCACTGGCACTCCGGTCTGGTCGTTCAGCTTTTTGGCAAATATGTAGGCCAGGGCGCTGCAGTGCGGCATATACTCCTTGGTGTTCATGTACCAGATGGCCTCGCAGTCGTCCTCGTCGAGAAACGAGACCTTGTCTCTGATGCCGAAGAATCTGATGTTGTCGTTTTCGCCTAAGTGCTGCATGATCTCGTATCCGCCCACTATCGAGTCGTTGTCCCAGCCCATCAGTGGCAGCTGCATATTGCTGTCGCCGCAGGCCAGGAATACATCGCCTATCAGCACGTTGTTGTGCTCTATGGTGTTTTTGCCTGTGTATGTGATGGTGTATGGGCCTCCGTATGATGGCGTGGTTACAGTGACCTCCCATTTGCCGTTGCCGCCGGCTATGGCCTGGGCCTGCACGCCCCATGAGCATGTTACGGTGATGCTCTCGCCGGG
>JAZUEG010000070.1:0-18916 GCA_045640025.1 Bacteroidales bacterium | reverse complement strand
AGAGATTAGAGTTTAGAGATTAGAGAGGAGAGAACTCTAATCTCTAAACTCTACACTTTAAACTCTAATCTCTCATCTCTAAACTCTAATCTAAACAACAACAATGGTAGATATCGATCCAAATATAAATCAGGAAGTTATGATGACACCGGACCTCGCTATGAGGTTTTTGGTGTGGGCTTCGTATTATCACGACTTGGAGCCCAAATGCGGAAAGAGTTTTGGACGTTTCAAGAACAATCAGGGTGGGGACCTGTTTGCTATTGAGGATGTTCAGCGACTGGACCGCGTGCAGGAGGCTCTTTTCAAATGTTTCGATCCTCCTTCGGTGAAGCGTTCGTGTGCACAGATGAAACTCGCCAAGGAGAAAAACGAGCCTTGCCCATTCTCGCTTGAGGAGCTCAACTTCCTTTTCGGTACTGTGAATAAGTAATTAACGTCAGTTCGATGAATTGACATTTTCGCCTACGGCGTTTTTGAGGAACATAAATTATCACGAATTAACATAAATTGATCAAAAATTATCTCTTTAAGAGTAATTTATGAAAAATTCGTGTCAATTTATGATAATTTATGTAAAAAATCAGCCGTAGGCATAAGTCGTTTTTTTATCAAACTTACGTTGAATAATTAAAAACTAAATATTTAATATGAAGACTTCAAAGAAAATTCTTTTGGCGGCTGTGGCTTTGCTTACAGCGTCAGGCTCTATGGCTCAGCAGGTTGCGAGTCCAGACGGTAAACTCAAAGTGGATGTTTCCGCTCCTGATGGAAACCCTATTTACTCGGTGGTTTATGAGAACGACACCGTAATCCGCAACTCGGCTCTCGGTCTCGAGACTTCTATTGCTGATATGTCGAAGAACCTGAAAATCAGCAATGTCGGCGATGTAAAGGCTGTATCAGAAAACTACTCTCTTCCCAATGCCAAGAAGAGCAATATCAGTTACAATGCCAACGAGCGCGTTTATACTTTCGCCAACTCTCAGGGCGCTCCCGCATTCGATCTTGTAATGCACGTGGATAACAACAACGTGGCTTTCAAGTATGTGGTTCACGCTCAGCAGGGTAAGGGCAATCCATTGGTGTCGTGCCTTGTAAACAATGAGCTTACCTCATATACTCTTCCAAAGGGAA
Source organism: Bacteroidales bacterium (assembly GCA_045640025.1). Classification (GTDB taxonomy): domain Bacteria; phylum Bacteroidota; class Bacteroidia; order Bacteroidales; family UBA3824; genus UBA3824. The sequence continues at coordinate 17,779 of JAZUEG010000070.1, read as the reverse complement.
CCACAACTTTCATCTGTCCTCAGATGCAGCCTCAGACAGGTTTTGCGCAGACCGCTCCAAGCTATGAGACCAACTACGAGTTCGACGCCGAGATGGGCAAGAACGGTTGGGGCCGCGGCTACACTTTCCCTGCATTGTTCAAGGAGACAACTGCCAACAATTCAACTATTTGGGTAATGCTTTGCGAGACTAATGTGGGCGGCAACTACTGCGGTTCACGTATTGAGTCGTCATCAGCTGACTCCTACAAAATAGCATACCCCGAGGCTACTGAGTTTGGCGGCGTTGGTACAAGCGCTCCCGGCCTGATGCTTAGAAACACAAGCAACAAATATCATCAGGAGATTGACGACTGGGGCAACACAACTCCCTGGCGCACAATCACTATCGGCAAGAATACCTTAGCGCCTGTGGCCGAGACCACAATTATGTGGGACCTCGTGAAGCCTCAGTACGAGGCCAAGTTCGACTACAAATACGGACGCAGCGCCTGGAGTTGGATAATCCGTATGGACGGCTCCTGCAACTTCGACGAGCAGAAGGAATACGTTGATTTTGCCGCCGCAATGGGCTGGGAATATCTGCTGGTTGACGCTTTCTGGGATTCTAATATCGGTCACGACCGTATGGAGGAGCTCTCGAAATATGCTCAGAGCAAGGGAGTTGCGCTCTTCCTCTGGTACAACAGCAACGGCTATTGGAACAACGCTTTCCAGAGTCCACGCGGTTTTATGCACAGAGAAATCACCCGTAGAAATGAGATGGCCTGGATGCAGAAGGCCGGCATTAAGGGTATCAAGGTTGATTTTGTGGGCAGCGACAAGCAGCAGACAATGCAGATGTATGAGGATATCCTGGCCGACGCCAACGATTTCGGCATTATGGTAATTTTCCACGGCTGCACAATTCCCCGCGGCTGGGAGAGGATGTATCCAAACTTTGTAAGTTGCGAGGCCGTGCGAGCAAGCGAGAATATGGCTTTCTCTCAGTACGACAACGACATAGACTCACGCAGCGCCTCTATTCATCCAATGCGCCGCAACGCTATCGGAAATATGGATTTCGGCGGAAGCACTCTCAACAAGTTCTACAACAAGAACAACAACCGCGGCAGCAAGCGTGTAACTTCCGATGTGTTTGCCCTCGCAACCGCAATTCTTCTCCAGACTCCTGTTCAGAATTTCGCGATGGCGCCCAACAACCTTACCGACGCTCCAGCCTGGGCCGTTGACTTTATGAAGAAGGTTCCTGTAAAGTGGGACGATATGAAGTTCATCGACGGCTACCCTGGCAAGTACGCTGTTTTGGCCCGCAAGGCTGCCGGCAAGTGGTATCTCGTGGCTGTTAACGGAGACAATGTTAACAAGAAGTCTATCGATGTTACAATCCCAACTGACTTGTTCCCAATGGGTTCCACAGTGAATGTTTACTCAGAGGATATGCCTAAGAACAAGGTTTGGGACAACACCCCAACCGGCAGTCTCAAGCAGATGAAGATTGCCAAGAAGCCTATTAAGATAACAGTTCCTTACAATGGCGGTCTGGTGATTTGCGAGTAGAATAAAAGTTTCGCACAGATTACACAGATTACACAGATTTAAAAAGCCTTCGTCTGTTTTTGAGCGGACGAAGGCTTTTTTTTGTCCAAGATTGTCGGTCGAACTCTGAAAATTTAGAAGTTTGTCCAAGATTGTCGGAAACTTTTTCGTATCTTTGCCAACGACCAAATACAGAAATTATGGAAAATTTTTATTTCGCAATCGGCAACCGCAATATGCTGGTTACCAACGATGATTGTCAGTTGAATGCCAAGGATTTGGAGATTATCAGCGGACTTTCAAAGCCTTTGGACACATTCACCGAGGAGCGCAACGGCATTTCGGTAATAAATATAAGTGAGGATTTCGCTCACGCAAATTACAAGTGGGTGCCTATCCGCAGTCAGTTTGCGGCTATGGGTTACGACGATTGTTTCCAACTATCAAGAGCCAAGGCATTGATTGAGTGGCGCAAGAGCACAAAGTTCTGCGGATCTTGCGGCACTGCATTGGAGGAGAGCAAGACCGAGACTGCGCGCGTTTGTCCCAACTGCGGAAACATTATTTTCCCGAGAATCAATCCCTGCATTATAGTTTTGGTAGCTAATGGCGATAAGATTCTCCTTGCCCGCCACGCACAGCGCAATCAGGATATCTATGCCTGTCTTGCAGGATTCATCGAGGCCGGCGAGACAGTGGAGCAGGCCGTGGAGCGCGAGATTTTTGAGGAGACAGGTATCAGGGTAAAAAATGTCAGATATTACGCCTCTCAGAGTTGGCCATTCCCGGCGCAGTTGATGATGGGCTTCACCGCCGAGTACGAGAGTGGCGAACTGAAACTTCAGGAAGAGGAGATTGCCGACGCCGGCTGGTTCAGCCGCGACAACTGCCCCGCAAGTCCCCAGCCCGGAAGCGTGGCGTATAGATTGATTCATCAGTGCTAAGAGAAATAACGAATTACGAATTTCTTTCTTTTGGTTGTTCAGAAAAAATCCCTTATCTTTGCAACTGAAAATCAACAATCAAAAATCGAAAATCAAAAATGGCAATGCAGCAACTTGTAAGATTCGACTGGGCTATTAAGAAGCTTCTCAGGAACAAGGCAAACTTCGATGTTCTTGAGGGCTTTCTCAGTGTGCTCCTTGGTCGCCAGATGAAAATCAACAGGATTCTGGAGTCGGAGTGCAATCAGGATTACGAGGACGACAAGTTCAACCGTGTGGATATGCTTGTGGAAGACGAGGACGGCGAGATAGTGCTCATCGAGGTTCAGAACGACCGTCAGCTCGATTACTTCCACCGTATGCTCTACGGCACTTCCAAGACCATTTCAGAATATATTGACCAGGGACAGAAGTATGCCGAAATCAAGAAAGTCTATTCCATAAACATTGTATATTTCAGCCTCGGACAGGGTTCCGACTATGTATATAAAGGCGTTACAAGTTTCAAGGGACTTCACGACCAAACCTTGCTGAACCTTTCCAAACAGCAGAAAAAGCTTTTCAAGATAGATAAAGTGGAAGAGGTGTTCCCCGAATACTATCTTCTTAGGGTCGATAAGTTCGATGACCTTGCCAAGGACAGCCTCGACGAGTGGATCTCTTTCCTGAAATCGGGCGAGATAGATGACTGCTTCACAGCTCAGGGCTTGGCTCAGGCCCGCAGCAAGCTTCAGTACGAGAAGATGAGCGAGGAGGAGCGTGCCGCCTACCGCAGATATATGGAAAATCTCCGCTACGCCAACAGCGTGATAGCCAGCAGCCGTTTTGAGGGGCTTCAGGAGGGCGAGAAGATAGGCCGTTCTGCCGAAAAACTCGAGACCGCCCGCAAGATGAAAGCCAAGAATTTCCCAATTGAGGATATCGTTGAGCTCACCGGCCTTACCGCCGAAGAGATCGCGAATATTTAACAAAAATTATGCTTAATATCGTGTCGCAATTATTTTCCACCAGACACATTGCTAGCGTCATTTTAGGCTTCCGCTTGGCGCTCTAATCAATAAATGAATTAATAAAATAAACGAATAAACGTGGATTCTGCGGAAATCAATTTTGCAGAATTCACGTTTTTTTTTGTTTGTTTTATTTGATATTCGCAGTAAAAATATTTATTTTTGCGCATACATTCGTAGGAAAAAAACGCATTTTGTATCCTATATTCGTAGGAAATATACTCAATAATATGCTTAAACGTAAGATATACAATGATTTAGTAAATTAGGGCAATGTGCTTCGTCTGCCATTGTATATGGCGATGTTTTTATAGATTTTTTTTATATTTGCAACTGAAATTAATCTTCTTATGACAATTATCGAGCAACTCAAAAATAGTAAACAATTGCAGGAGAATCAGGAAATCGAGTTCAAATCAGCGAAAGGCGGTTTCCCGGATAGTTTTTGGTCTTCATTTTCGGCTTTTGCCAATACAAATGGAGGTGTTATTGTATTGGGTGTTAGGCAGACTAAGGATAAGTTTATTCCTGACGGCCTTACAAAGGAAATGGCTGAGAAGTACCGTCAGAAATTCTGGAACGACGCGCACAACAAGATGTGTGTTAATATTCCATTGCTTATGGAAAGCGATGTGGATGAGTTTGTTACAGAAGGCGATAGTCATATTCTTATTTTCAACGTTCCCCGTGCTGAATACAATCTGAAGCCTGTACACCTTACTCTTACGCCGTTTGGCCATACCTACAAGAGGAAAAACGAGGGCGATTATCTTTGCTCTGATGACGAGGTCCGTCAGATGTATTCCGATGCCAACAATTTGAAATCGTCGGCAGACTCAAGGATTCTCCGTGGCTATACAATTGATGATATCGATTTGCCTACCCTGAATCAGTATCGTATGAGATACAGCCTTCGTCACGAGAATCATCCTTGGAACGAAGTTGATAATCAGAAGTTTTTGGAGAATATCGGCGCTTACCGAAAGGACCGTTCCTCTGGTACAGAGGGATTTACAGTGGCGGGAATCCTGATGTTCGGAAAAAGTGGGTCAATTACAGATCCTGAATGCTGTCCTTACTTTTTCCCGGATTATCGTGAGCGTTTGAGCGACGATCCCAAAATCCGCTGGACAAACCGTGTATATCCTGACGGAACTTACGAGTGTAATCTGTATCAGTTTTTTACACGTGTTTTGCCAATGCTTCAGCACGCTCTGCCGGTTCCTTTCAAACTGGACGAAAACCAAATGCGAGTCGACACCACAACTGCGCATATTGCTCTGCGTGAGGCGTTTGCCAATGCTGTTATCCATTGCTCATATACCTCGCTTGCCAATATTACTATCGACAGGTATCCGGATAGAATCGTGATTTCTAATCCCGGCACAATGTTGGTGAGCCTTAAGGAGTTTTATGAAGGCAACCATAGCGTGTGCCGTAATCCTCTCATTCAGAAAATGTTTGTCTTTATTGGAGTAGGAGAGAAGGCAGGCAGTGGAGCTGATACCATTGCAAAAGGCTGGAAGGACAACGGCTGGAACTTGCCGGTGGTTACAGAATATTTTTCTCCCGACAGAATCGAGACGGTGCTTAATGTCACTGTAAATGTCACTGTAAATAGTGCTGATGTCACTGTAAATGACCCTGTAAATTCAGGAGATGACCCTCTAAATGGTGAAAATGACCCTGTAAATTCAGAAAGTGACCCTGTAAAAGTGAAAAATGATACTGTAAATGACCCTGTAAATGGTGAAAATGACCCTGTAAAAGTAAATGATAATGGTCAAAAATCATCTTACGGTGATACTGTAAATTTGACGGATCGACAAATTAAGATTATTTCATTGTTGGAACGTAATGCTGAGATTAGTAAAACTGAGATTGCTTCTGTTTTGGGAGTCTCGAAAGAATCAATTAAGCGTGATTTCGACCGTCTGAAAAAACTTGGTATCATTATCCGTGTAGGTAGCGACAAGACCGGTCATTGGAAAATTATCAAAAAGTAGTTTCAATTATGAAAATCCAGAAAGTTACCATAAAGAACCTTGCCTCGTTGGCTGAGGCGGAGATTGATTTTACTCAGAAGCCTCTCAAGGATTCGCCGCTGTTTCTGATATGTGGCGATACCGGCGCGGGAAAATCCACCATTACTGATGCCATTTGTCTGGCTTTGTATGGCGATACTCCACGTTTCAAGGACGCGCAACAGGATGATTTTGAGAACGATGACACTATCAAGACTCACGACACCAGGAATTTTATGCGCAAGGGAACTGCGGAGTCGCTGGCAAGTGTGGAATTTTTGGCTGACGACAACGGGCTTTACCGTGCCGACTGGTACGCCTACCGCGCCCACAAGAAGGCCGACGGAAAACTTCAGGATATCAAGCGGACTCTCTATCGTTGGAACAAGGAATCCCACGAGTTTGTGCCTGTCACTGAGAAGGTTAAGGAGTTTGAGGAGAAAATAGTGGAGCTTACTGGATTCGATTTCAACCGGTTTATACGTTCGGTTCTTTTGGCGCAGAATCAGTTCTCAAGGTTTCTTTTCGCCAAGAAGGACGATAAGTCTGCCATTCTCCAAATGCTCACAAACACAGATATTTACGAGAAAATTTCGAGGAAGATCTACGAGAAATTCTCGGCTGTGAAAACCGAGCTTGATGTCCTCAACAAGAGCATTCAGGGGCAGACGATTGTCTCGGATGAGGAAATTCAAAATCAGAAAGATTTGTTGGCGCAGTTGAAGAAGGATTCTTTGTCAGCTGATACAGAACTTGAGATCGTCAACCAAAAACTTGAATGGCGAAAGCGGTTTGTGGAACTCAACACTGCGCTGATTTCCAAGCAGAAGGATCTCGAGAAAGCCAAGGCCGACAGCGACAATATCGCGCCAAAGAAACAGCTTCTCAACAAGATGGAGATTGCCGTCCGCGAGTTCCGTCCAATCTTGAATGATATCAACAACTGCAAAAATACATTGGATTCTGTACAGAGTAATTTTAGAAATGTAAATAATAAATATTGTCAGTATCTGAGTCTTTTTGCTGACCTGAAATCCAGGATTCAGAAAAACTCCGACGAGCTCACCGCCCGAAAGCAGGAGTTCGATTCAATGCTCCCAAAGCAGAATATCTACAGCAATATTCAGACAATCAGTCAGTTGATAAAGAATCTGATTGATGTGGATAAGAATCTGGAAGTTCAGAGGAAAAATCTTACTGAAATATCAGCGAAGGTCTCGCAGCTAATGGCGTTACATTCCACAACCTCAGAAAGTTATCAGAAACTTGAGACTGAACTTTTGGCCTCGGAGACTGCCTTGAAAACCGCTGATAAGGCTTTCAAGGACTTTGACAATGAGGCGCTTACAAAACTCCGCAATGATACTGCCGAATCTGAAAGAGTTTTCGATGGCGCGAAGAATCTTTTTGAGCAACAGTTACAGAAAACTCCCGAGCTTCAGCTTTTGACTTCTCAGCTTGAGGCCGGCAAAAAGGCCGTCGCTGATTTCAACTCCAAAAATTCCGCTATCGAGAACGAGCTCAAGGAGTTGGAGATTCAGTATCAGGCTCAGAAACAGCTTTTTGAACAGCAACAGCTTTCCATTTCGAAAAACCTGAAGGAACTGCGTGCACAACTCGTTGAAGGAGAGGCTTGTCCGCTCTGTGGAAGTACAAGTCATCCATATTCCAAGAGTGGCGATGTGGTTTTGAACTCAATCTTTGAGGCCACAAAACAGGAACTTGGACTGAAGGAAGCGAAAATCAAGCAACTTTCGGAGCAGAGGGCGCAATTCCTCGGAGCATTGGCCGAAAAGCAGAAACAGATTCAGAAACTGGAAGTCTCTGATATTCCGAAACTTCAGTCAGAGATTGCGGAACTCAATGGCCGTTGCGCCAAGATTTACGCTTATTACGGCAAAATCTATTCACAGGATTTCTCGGGAATGGACAAGGATAGTTTTGTATCAGAGATTGATAAAAAAATATCAGTCCAGAAATCGGAAATCACTGCGAAAGAGAAACTGTATCAGTCGCTTAACGAGGCCCTGCAGTCAGCAAGAAAGGATTTTGATTCGAGAAACAAAAACTTCCTTTCTGCAAAAGACCAAAGGGCAAGTCTTGAAAGCGATATCGCGGTTAAAAATGCTGAATATCAGAGTATTGAAAGCAATATAAAGACCAATTCAGAGTCTCAGGCCAATCTTCTTTCCGAACTCAAAAACTATCTCTCAGATTTCGAGAACGTTCCCGAAACTCTCTCTGAACTTTTGAGGAAAACCGAGGATGAGGCAAGAGTTTTCGAGAGTTTGAAAAACAAGATTGAGGAGATAAAAAAATATGACGAGCGTTACCGTGGCGTTCTTGAGAATTGCTCGGCCATCAGCGACCTTGAGAAAATCTTCCCCGATGCAGAGCCTCTGCCGTGCGCTGGGAATGAGAGCGTTGAGCAGTTGCCGAATCTCTTGACTACAATTCTTGAGCAGTCGAGAATGTTGACCAAGCAGAAGGGCGAGAACGAGGAATTGCTCATTAGCTGCAATAAAAAACTTGACGACAAGATAGCCGAGGAAAATGCCAAGAATGAGAGTCTGGAGTTTGAGCGCAAGAACGTTGAATCGCTATTAGCTGCCCAAAATACAGATATACAGAAACTTGGTGATGAGATTATGGCTGTGGAGAAACGTCTGAACGATTGTACTCAGTCTTGCAAGGATGCCAAGGATAATTTTGATAACCACAAGGCTGACAACAAGTTGGGTGTTACCGATGAGGAGCAAGTGGAATATCTTGGCCATCAGCTGCAAGAACAAAAAACTGCGGCATCAGCTACCAAAACCCTGATAGGAGAGACCTCGGCCAAGATTGCCCAGATGGAGGGCGACAAGGCTAAGTATCAGCAACTTATAAAACAGCGCGAGATTAAGCAGCGCATTTTTGACGACTGGGGCGGATTGAACAGCGTAATGGGCAGCCGCGACGGCAAACTTTTGCGCAACTTAGCTCAGGTTCATACACTTAGAATCCTTCTCCACAATGCCGACCAGCAACTGAAACGCCTTACCAACAAGTACAGCCTGAAATGCGGCGGCGACTCATTAGCTATCTTGGTTCAGGACCTTGAGATGAATGTTTGCAGGCCGGTGACCACGCTGTCGGGCGGCGAGAGTTTTATGGTGTCGTTGGCATTGGCGCTCGGACTTAGCGATATGATGCAGGGCGGACGCGGCAGCGAGATGCTTTTCATTGACGAGGGCTTCGGAACATTGGACCAGAACAGCCTGAACTCCGTGATATCAGTGCTCGAGAAACTCCACTCGCAGGGCCGTAAGGTGGGTATTATCAGCCACGTACCCGAATTGGAGGAGCGCATCGACGCCAAGATCTGGGTGCGCAAGTGCACCGGCGACAACACGAGGAGCGAGGTGCTGGTGATGGGTGAATAAAGGAATGAAAGAATAAAAGAATAAAATAAATTTCGGAAATATTGCGGAGTTTATCAAATTATTTTTTACATTTGCCTCCGATAAACTAATTAATGCGAAAAAAATGACTGAGGAAGATAGCAAAAGTCAACTGAATATCGTGCTTTCGGAGGATGTGGCCAAGGGTTCGTACAGCAATCTGGCCATTATCCAGCACTCGAGCTCGGAGTTTGTGATGGATTTTCTAAGTGTATTGCCCGGTATGCCCAAGGCACAGGTGCAGAACCGCGTGATAATGGCTCCTGAGCATGCCAAGAGGCTTATGAAGGCCCTCCAGGACAATATCCAGAAGTACGAGATGCAGTTTGGGAAAATAAAAAATACCGATGGCGCAGGCGCAAACACTCTGCCTTTGAGCTTTGGCGCGCCAACTGAGGCATGATTTTTGCTCCCATGGATTTGATAGTGTAATCTTAATCCAAAACTAATAATTATGGACCAATCGCTTGATTTTATATACCGACACTTCATCGATATCGAGAAGGATGACCTGGAGTACGTCTACAGGGGCGAGATTACTCCGCGTCTGATAATGGATATCCTTGATATGGCAAAAACCAACCTTGCCAAGGCCGACGACACTCGGAAGATGAGGTCGAGGATTTACTATATCATGGGCGAGGGTCTTCAGAATATTACGAGGCACCAGGCCGACAGCCAGGAGAAGGACGACGACAACTCGGCCATCATCATTATCCACAAGCGCCGTCACAAGTATGTGATAGCCACCGGAAACCTGATGCTGAGGGCCGACGAGGAGCCTCTGAGAAAGAAACTCGAAAAGATAAACCATCTGGACAGCGAGGGCCTGAAGGAATACAGTCGCGAGACCCGCACGCTCACTGGTCTGTCGGAGAAGGGCGGTGCAAGCCTCGGCCTGATAGAGATGGCCAAGAGATCGGGCAACAAGCTCGACTATATGATAAAGCAGGTGGACGACACGTACTCGTATTTCTACCTCACAACGGAGATTTCCACAACCGACGGCGAGGGGCAGGCGGCTGATGACTCGGTATACTCGATTCAGGACCTGATAGAGACTCACGAGAATTTCAATCAGAACAGCTACAATCTATCGTTCAAGGGCGACTTCAACCAGGAGAACCTTCTGTCGCTGCTATCGATCCTGAAGAGCGGAATGGACGAGACTCCTACCCGCATCAAGCTGTACGGAGTAATGGTGGAGCTGCTGCAGAACATCGTGAAACATGCCGACAATATAGCCGACAATACCGACTGGAAGGCCGGAGTATTCTACATCTGCGAGCAGGAAGACAAGTTTGCGCTCCTGGCAGGCAATTACATAAGCAAGCCACTGGCCAAGTCGCTGTCGGAGCGCATCGACAAGGTGAACTCCATGGACTACAAGGGCCTCACAAAAGAGTACAACAGGATACTGTTCAATTTCAACAACGACCCAGTATCCACGGGACTCGGATTCATCGACATCCGCCGCAAGGCCGGCACACAGATCCAGTACTCGATGGTGAGCGTAAACGACGAGAAGGATTTCTTCATCGTAAAGATTGATATCAACAAGATTAATTAAGAGTAAATTTACTACAATTATATGGAACCATTTGTAAAAGAACCAACTGTAGACACTCCCAAGGTGTTGCTGGATGCCGGCAAGGGTATATTCGAGATAGCCCAGATGTCGCTTCCTGAAGATGCCGTGGATTTCTATGCACCTGTGTTGGAGTGGTTTACCAATTACAGCAAGAACCCAAATCCCAAAACTGTCTTCGATATGAAGTTGGAGTATTTCAATACAGCATCAAGCAAGCAGCTGATACAGATCCTGCTAATGCTTCAGGGACTCAAGGAGCGCAGCGAGATCGTTATCAACTGGTATTACAAGGAGATAGACGAGGACATGCAGTCATTGGGCGAGGAATACAGCCAGATCATCAATCTGCCGTTCAACCTCATCCCGGTTGCCAAGCAGTCCAAGTAGTATAATATATATATTTTATCAAGCAAGGGTATGAAAGTAGCGATCTTTGGTCTCAAGTTTGGTCCCGACTTCCACAAGAGCATCTACAAGATATTCGAGATGCTCAACCGCAGCGGATGCGAGATTTATGTCTATGAGGAGTTCCTCAAGACCATAGAGCAGACACTCTTTTTCACGCCCAAGATTACCGGCACATTCATCAACAGCTTCAAGATGCCAGACGACCTCGATCTCATGATAAGCATCGGGGGCGACGGCACCATGCTCGAGAGTGTGCCATACGCCGTACTTGCCAATATCCCCGTGGTGGGCATCAACAGCGGACGCCTGGGATTCCTGACATCAGTATCCGAAACCACATTGCAGGATGCCCTGATGGAGATAATGGAAGGCCGCACCAGCATCGACTCGCGCACGCTCATAGAAGTAAGCAGCTCATCCAACAGGTTCGGCAACCTAAACATAGCCCTCAACGAGCTCACCATCATGCGAGTAAACACCAGCTCCATGATCAGCATCAATGTATACCTGAACGACGATTTCCTAAACACATACTGGAGCGACGGCCTCATAATCGCCACTCCCACAGGCAGTACCGCATATTCGCTGAGCGCCGGAGGCCCCATCATAACACCGGGCAGCGGCAATTTTGTGCTCACACCCGTATCGCCGCACAACCTATCGGTGCGCCCCATCGTAATCAACGACAACAGCATAATCCGCATCAAGGCCGACGGCCGCGAAAACAATTTCCTGGCATCGCTCGATTACCGCCAGGCCTGCGTGCCGTTCGACGAGGACCTCATCATCAAGAAATCCACCAAGCAGCTCAAGCTCCTGAAACTCAGCAACACAAGCTTCTTCTCGGCCCTCCGCAGCAAGCTCCTCTGGGGCATGGACAAGCGCAATTAGCAGTCCATACAAGAAAAAATCCATTTCCACGTTATATCTATAGCTTTTGGGGCAGCTAATGGCAATTAATATGCCTTGGCCGTCCGGATTATTGTCTATTATATGTAGCTTACTATGAGAAAGATATCATTAATATTGCTATTAGCTGCCATAACCCTGAGCGCATATCCGCAGAACGGCTGGCGCACCGAGAGGCACGGTTTTCTGATGGGCCTGGGCGGAAACATATTCATGGGCGACCTCGGCGGCGGCTCCAAGAACGGAACCCACATATTCGCCCTTGAGGACGTGGACCCCAACTTCCTGAAATTTTCCGGTATGCTGGGCTACCGCTACAGGCTTACGGAGCGCCTGTCTATGCGCGCCACGGCCATGTATTCGGAGGTGGGCGCCGACGACGCCAATTCCAAGTCGCCGGCACGCCGGGGGCGCAATCTCAATTTCAAGAGCCATCTCGTGGATGTGGGCGCCTGCATCGACTACTATTTTATCCGCGAGAAAATGTTTCAGCGCTATGAGAGCGCGTCGTTCGCCAGCAAATGGTCCGGGTATTTCACAGTGGGCATAGGAGGCCTGCATTTCAATCCCAAGGGCAGATACCAGGGGCAGTGGTACGCGCTTCAGCCGCTCTGCACCGAGGGACAGGGCACGGGAGTCCGCTTTGTGGCCGGCGACACCAAGGCCGTAACGCAGGTGCGCGACAAATACAGCCTGATGGCGGTATCCATTCCCATCGGCCTGGGATTCAGGTATCAGCTCTCCGAAGACCTCTCGGTGGGCATAGAGATAGCGCAGAGATTTACCACCACCGACTACATCGACGACTGCTCCACCTATTATTTCAATTACGACGAGATGGGAGTGGAGCCTCCCGACGATGTTACCCGGTATTTTGCCTATAAGTGTATAGGGGCAGCTGATAACATACCTTCTACTGGCTCTCCGCGTGGCAATTCCGGATACAATGATTCGTATTTTACTGCCATGGTAACATTCTATTACAAATTTATAAGAGGCAAAAACTGATATAATGAATTTTTTTTGATAGGTAATTGGTTGTAAATTAACATGAAAGGTTTTTTTTTGCTGTTTTTGTTAATTTTTTTATGCAAACTTATGCCTATTGAAAAAATATTTGTATATTTGCAGTCGAATTTTAGCATGAACATTGTAACATGAGCACGCTATCAACAGTAAATAACGAAATAAATTTTAATTAATTAATTAATAAATCATGAAAAAAGCAATAGCCTTTATTTTAGTGGCATTATTCACTATGGGTGGTGTCTTCGCGCAGACTCCAGCCTGGAAGTCAGCTCGCCACAGCATTTATTGGGGCGTAGGTGCAAACCTCTCACAGACAGATATCTGTCCTTCAGATGGTATGTTCCCAAGCTTCAAGACCATCAACGGTTCATTAGAGTTCGGTTATCAGTACAGAATGTCTGAGCGTTTCATGCTCAGAGGCAATCTTCTCCTTTCAAGATTGCAGGGTTTTGATGCTGATTCTGACTGTGATTGGACTTACAGCTCATCTAATCCTAATGGTCGTCGTGCAAACTTCCGTACATGGGTATTCGACATCAACGCTATGGTTGATTTCTACCTCCTCAAGCTCAAGAACGTAACTCCTGAGTCTACATTCGGTCAGAAGTGGGGTATCTATTTGACAGCCGGCTTCGGTGGTGCTTTCTACCAGCCAATGTCTTCTATCAGAAACGGCGAGCAGAACGTATGGGTACACACACGTCCTCTCACTGCCAAGGGTCACTACAACACTGCTACTTGGACTCTTCCAGCAGGTCTTGGTTTCAAGTACCAGTTCAACAACAAGTTCTCTATGGGTCTTGAGGTTCTCCAGCACATCTGCTTCACCGACTGGATCGATGGTATGTCATCAGAGCCTGCCGGCGACAGACCAGCTGCCAACAAGCTCATCTCTCAGATGCAGTCTGCTACTGGTGCCAACTACAAGGGTGGTGATGCTAACGACTACTACCCAACAGTAATGCTCAACTTCACACGTACATTCTCTCCATGTGGCGTTAAGCACGTTTCTCGTCCTAAGTACATGGACAAGTAATCTATAGAATTTCTTAGATTAAAACATATTAAGGTTTCCGGGACTCTTCCGGAAACCTTTTTTGTTGATATATGGCAACAAAAAAGACAGAAGTGAAATAAATATTTCGCTCCTGTCTTTTTTTGTTTGATGATTGGGATTTTCCCGTTGGGTTGCCGTTGGGTTGCCGTTGGATGGTTTCCCGTAGGATTTCCGTATATTTGCCGTAGAGACGGATCGCGGTCCGTCTCTACAGATTTTCGATCTTGGGATTTTCGATATGATGATTACGCAAACCTCTTCATTATCTCTATCAGCTTGTCGTTCTGCTCCTTGGTGCCTACTGTTACACGGATGCAGTTTTGGCACTTGGGCATCGAGTGGCGTGAGCGGAGGATGATGCCGTTTTTCAGTACGAAATCCTGAAGCTCCTTGTGACGTGCTGTCTTGAACATGAAGAAGTTGGCATCGGAAGGATATATCTTCTCGATGTATGGGAGCTCTGATACTGCCTTCATGAGTCTCTCTCTCTCGGCCACGAGGAAATCTACCTGCTTCTGGAAATCGTCGAGGTTTGATAGACGCTCCACGAGCGATTTCTGTGTGAAGCCGTCCATGTTGTAAGGCATCTTTATCTTGTTGAGGATATCAGCCATTGCCTTGCTCATGTAGCCGACTCCGGCGCGGAGCGATGCGAGTCCCCAGGCCTTGCTGAAGGTCTGGATTACCATGATGTTGTCGTAGTCCTTGATGTAAGGAATGCACGACTCCATTGGTGAGAAATCGTTGTAGGCCTCGTCTACCACCACAAAACCCTCGAAGTTTTTGGCGATCTCGAGGATTTTCTTAACGTCGAACGATTTGCCGGTTGGGTTGTTTGGCGAGCAGATTATCACCATCTTGGTGTTTGGGTTCACCTGGCTGAGGATGTCCTGTGGCTGGAAATCGAAATCGTCGTCCAGCATTACCTCCTTGAAAGCCACATTGTTGAGGCAGGCCAAGGTGTAATACATTCCGTAGCTTGGAGCCAGGGAGATCACATTGTCTCTCTCGGGATTGCAGCAAGCACGATATAGGAGGTCGAGAATCTCGTCGGAGCCGTTTCCCATCACCATGCTCTCGGGATCGAAACCCTTCAGCTTTGCCAAAAGGGCCTTGGGGTCCTTCTGCAATGGGTCCGGGTAGCGGTTCCAGGTTCCGAATGGGTTCTCGTTGGCATCCAGGAATATGTAGTCGCCCTTGGCCACGAGGTCGCGGGCGGCCGAATACGCCTCCATGTCGAGAATATTCTTGCGGATAAATTTGTTCAAATCCATTTTTTGAAGTGTTGAAATGTTGAAGTGTTGAAGTGTTGAAATGTTGAAGCGCTCAATCACTTCAATTACTTCAACACTTCAATCACTTATTTAAGTCTTACTGTAACAGCGTTTTTGTGTGCGTCCAGCTGCTCGGCGGCGGCCATTATCTCGATGGCGTGGCCGATGGTCTTGATGCCTTTCTCGCTGATGGTCTGGAATGTTATCTTCTTGGTGAAGCTGTCCATGTTGAGGCCCGAGTAGGCATTGGCGGCGCCGTTGGTTGGCAGTGTGTGGTTGGTGCCAGAAGCGTAGTCGCCGGCAGATTCACAGGCGTATTTGCCGATGAAAACGCTGCCTGCGTTTACTACCTTCTCGGCGAGGGCGTCGCAGTCGTCGGTGTTGATTACCAGATGCTCTGGTGCCCAGAGGTTGGTGAGCTCCACGGCCTTGTCGGTGCTGTCTACGATTACTGCGAAACTGTTCTCGAAGCTCTTGGCGGCTATTTCCTGTCGTGGCAGAAGAGCCAACTGACGCTCGGCCTCGGCTATGATTTCCATTGTCTTGGCCTTGTCGCTGCAGAAGAGTCCCACCTGAGAATCGAGGCCGTGCTCACACTGGCTCAGAAGGTCAGCTGCGGCGTACTCGGCGTTGGTGTTCTTGTCGGCGATTACAGCAAGCTCCGATGGACCTGCCGGCATGTCGATGGCGCACTCAGATGAGTTCACGAGCTGCTTGGCCACGGTAACGAATCTGTTGCCGGGTCCGAAGATCTTGCTAACCTTTGGAACGCTCTCGGTGCCGTATGCCATGGCCGCGATGGCCTGACTTCCGCCAATCTTGAATACCTTGGTGATGCCCAGAATCTTGGCGCAGTAGAGCACCACTGAGTTGATGCTTCCGCCGCTTCTGGGAGGCGAGCAGAGCACAATCTCCTTGCATCCGGCGAGTTTGGCAGGAATGGCAAGCATCAGAACCGTGCTGAATAATGGAGCCGAGCCGCCGGGAATGTAGATTCCCACCTTCTCGATGCCCACTGTCTTCTGCCAGCATACGATGCCCTCTGATGTCTCCACCAGCTTGCGCTCGGTCTGGATCTGGCTCTTGTGGAATTTCTCGATGTTGCTCTTGGCGATGGCGATGGCCTTCTTCAGGTCTTCGGGAACGTCGTTCTCAGAGGCGTCTATCTCGGCCTGCGAGGCCAGGAGGTTTTCGGGGCAAGACTTGTCGAACTTCATTGTAAGCTCGCGCACAGCCTTGTCGCCGCCGTTTTTCACCTCGTTGAGCACGCTCTGTACGATGGGGATTATGTCGTCGGTCTTGGCTGCGGGGCGCTTGCTTCTTGCCTCGAAATCCTTGTCTGATATATAGTCGATTACAAACATTAGAGAATCATTTTTTCGATTGGAACTACCAAAATACCCTGGGCACCCTGCTCCTGGAGCTTGTCGATGATGTCCCAGAACTCCTTCTCCTGTACTACTGAGTGCACCGATACCCACTCGCCATCAGCTAATGGCAATACAGATGGACTCTTCATGCCGGGGAGGAGCTTGATGATATTGTCGAGGTTTTTCTTTGGAGCGTTCAGGAGGATGTACTTGTTGCTCTTGGCGGCCTTGATGGCGTGGATTCTGAAGAGGAGCTTGTCGAGGATATCCTGCTTCTCGGCGCTCAGGCCTGCGTTCTTGATGAGGACAGCCTCAGAGTAAACCATTTTCTCCTTCTCTACGAGACCGTTGCTGAGGAGTGTTGAGCCTGTGGAAACGATGTCGAAGATGGCGTCGGCCAGGCCGATTACTGGGCAGATCTCCACAGAGCCGTTGATAACGTGGATGTCGGCCTTGATGTTGTTCTCATCGAGTACCTTCTGGAGGATTACAGGATATGTGGTGGCAATCTTCTTTCCGTTAAACCAGTTGAGGCCGTCGTAATTTGGGGTGTCTCTTGGAATGGCGAGAGAGAGTCGGCACTTTCCGAAACCGAGTTTCTCAGCTACTGGCACGTCGAGACCTGTCTCCCAGATCACGTTCTCGCCAACGATGCCCGCATCAGCCACGCCATCAGCTACACACTGTGGAATATCGTCGTCGCGGAGGTAGAGGATGTCGATAGGGAAGTCGGCAGCCGAGGCGAAGAGGAGACGTGAGCCGTTGTTGGAGGCTGATATGCCGGCCTTCTCGAAGAGCTCGATAGACTTGTCGCTGAGGCGACCTGATTTCTGGATTGCAATTTTCAATCTTTCCATTTTGTAAATGTTTTTATGTGTTATACTTTTAATTTTGTGCTACGTTTTTCCGGAGGCGATGCCCCCGGTTACTATTTGTGCTGCCTTCCAGGCAGTGTGTAGGCTGGAAGCCTTTACATTTGTAACCCGGGGCATCGCCTCGGGGATTTCCCGGATAATAAAAAAGGCCGAATCTGCATTTTTACGTGCGACCCGGCCTAAGTATCTTTACTGCTGAAACTATTCTCTCATTTGCTGAAAACGTTCATCAAATTAAAATTACCTATCGCACGAGCGCTCTGCACCGCCATGATGATGGTGGTGATGGTGAAGGGCGATATGTAAT
>JAZUEG010000069.1:0-4472 GCA_045640025.1 Bacteroidales bacterium | reverse complement strand
AGACGGACCGCGGTCCGTCTCTACGGGCGTTATTTCCTTCGGTCTTATTCCGTCATTCTCTGCTCCACCTCCTTTATTATGGCTATGTTTTCCTTCTCTATGTTGTTGAGGAGATTGTCGACGTTGGTCTTGGTGCCCTTGTACCATGTCTGTGCCTCAAAGTGTTTTTTCATGGCGTCGGTCTTGAAGATGTAGCCGTGGCGCGCGAATATCTCGTTTCTCATTATCTTGAGTTCGCTGAGGCTGAAACTTCTCATCAGATTGTCGGCGTTGAGCAATGTGGTGGCTGTGAATGGGTAACGTTCGGCATTGGTTGGAAAATCCCTCTTCAGGATGTCGATTATCTTGTCGTGGGAGTCTCTTAGTATACCGGCTCTGATGTTGAGCGTCATTGTGCCGAAATCGAATATGTAGTCGCTGCAATACTCGTATTCCATCTCATTGTCGCCCAGGCAGTGTACAGAAAATCGCTTTTGGCTGAATCCCTGACTGTTCTTGTTTTCGGGGTCGATGTAGTAGCTCTTGGTCTTGCCCTTGAAGTGTCCGGCGTACATTGCGAGGTCTATCATGCAGCTGTCGGGGCCGCTGAAACGTGGGCTTTCCAGGTATCTGTAGCCGTCTTTCTGAGTGATGATGAATTCGTCGATTGTTCCGCTATCTTCATCTGGGTGTATGTTGTCCTTCATTTGCCAGTCGTAATAGCCCAGGTATTCAAACTTGTTGCCGCCGCGGTGCTTGTAGTAGAATGTGCCGCCGGCATCCATCACATAGCCGAATGAGCATGTAAGTGTGTCGTGGTAGGCTACTATGCTGTAAAACTCATCGGGTCCGTGATACCAGTGTCCTTCGTATTTCTGGAGGTCGGGGTTTGTAATCTTTTTCTGGGCTGTGGCGTTGTCCATTGTGGCAGCTGATAGCGTGGCTATCATGGCTATTCCTGTAAGTATTCTTTTCATTTTGGTTTTGGGTTTATTGATTATTGTTTGTTAGTTTTCGTCGCCATTGTCCATTATTGATGATGGTGTGGCGTTGTATTGTTTGGTGAAACAGCGTGTGAAGTATTTGGGATCGTTGAATCCTACCTCGTATGCTATCTCCGATATGTTCATATTGTGTGTGATGCGGTTTTTTATGATGAGGTCGTGGGCCACTTTCAGGCGGTAACTCCTGATGAACGGGCCGGCGCTCTGCTGTGTGAGGCTCTGCATCTTCTTGTTCATGAGGGTCTTGCTTACTCCCATGGCTTCCACGAGGTCTGTTACCTCAAATTCTGGATCCTTGTAGTTTTCCTTGATTACCTTCATCACTTTTTCCATGAACTTCTTGTCGTAAGAGTCTTCGGCTATGTGGAGGCTCTCCACGTTCATGTCGTTCTGGAAACGTTTCTGATAGTTTTTCCGGTTCTCGATGAGCGATGAAATTTTGGCCTGGAGCATAGCTTCGTCAAACGGCTTGGTTATGTAGTCGTCGGCGCCCACGTGCAGACATTCGAGCTGAGTGTCGCGTGATGTCTTGGCTGTAAGGATTATGATAGGAATGTGCGAGAAGTTCATATTGGCGCGTACTGCCTTTGTGAGCTCCAGTCCGTTCATTCCCGGCATCATCATGTCGCTGAGTATCAGGTCCACCATGTGGCTGTTGAGTACTGTGAGGGCGTTGTTGCCGTCGGAAGCCTCCAGTATTGTGAAATTGTCGCTGAGTACGGTGCGTATGTACTGGCGCATTTCCTGATTGTCTTCCACTATGAGCACTGTCATGCGGTAGTTCTCGTCCTGAATGGTCTCGTCGTCGGCTGTCTCGTTGTCCGATACATCGTTTATGAAGCTTGATACGGCCACAGGGCTGTCGTCCTGCATTACGAGCGGCAGGGTGAGGCGGAAGCTTGCTCCGCGTCCCTTGTTGTTGTGGGCTGTGATGTCGCCGCCCAGCAGGTTGGCGAGTTTCTTGCAGAGGTATAGTCCTATGCCAGAGCCGGGCTTGTTGGAGTGGCTGTCGTCGGATTTCGACTGATAGAAGCTGTTGAAAACTTTCTCGATATCAGCTTCCACTATACCGTTTCCGCTGTCCGAAACACAGAGATAGAGTTTCTTGGATTTGGGCATGGATGCCACGTAGATGTCGATGTGGCTGTTTTGCGGAGTGTATTTCTCAGCATTGCCCACGAGATTGGTTATTATCTTCATCATGGCCTCGCGGTCAAACATGATGAAGGGGCTCTGCATGTGGAGATAGA
The DNA here is from genome assembly GCA_045640025.1 of Bacteroidales bacterium. GTDB lineage: Bacteria > Bacteroidota > Bacteroidia > Bacteroidales > UBA3824 > UBA3824. The sequence goes on along the minus strand of JAZUEG010000069.1, from coordinate 2,239 downwards.
GGTTTATCCTTACACCGTTTTCCTGTGTGAGTGCGCGGAATGGCAGCAGCACATCCTCTATGAATGTCTGGAAATTGCCGCTCTGCAGCGAGATCGGCATATTGTCGGTCTCCACCTTGCGGAAGTCCATCAGCTGATTTACGAGGCTTAGGAGGTGCTTGCTGTTGTGGTCCACGAAGTTGAGCTGCTCTATCACCTTGGGATTGGTGCTTAGCTTTAGGGCGCGCTCTATTGGTCCTATTATCAGGGTGAGCGGAGTGCGGAATTCGTGGGTGATGTTGGTGAAGAATGCGAGCTTGTCGATGGTGAGCTCCTGTATTCGGCTGTTGAGCTGTTCCATCTGGGTTTTCTGCTTGGATATCTCGTCGTTTTGCCGCTTGATTTCCTCGTTTTGAGAGAAGAGCATTTCGTTCTGGCGGCTCAGCTCCTCGGTCTTGGTCTCCAGGGCGGCTGTGCGTCGGTTTACACGGTCTTCCAGTATCTCGTTCTGGCTGCGGAGGTTGGCGGTTTTTAGGTGGTTGATCCAGAGGAGTGTTCCCAGTAGTATACCTAATATAATAAGTATGAACCACCACTGCTTGTAGAATGATCCCTTTACGTGGATGATGATTTCGCTTGGGTCGCTGAACTCGCCCGATCCTGTGGCGCACCTTACCTGCAATGTGTATTTGCCCTGCGGAAGGCTGCTGAATACTGCTATTCTCTGCTTGTGTGGCATAGATGTCCATGTGTCGCGGTAGCCTATCAGACGGTACTGATACTCCACGAGCGAGGGGTTGATGTAGTTGAGCGCCGAGAAATCTATGGTTATCGATTTGTCGTTTTCGTGGATGTAGATATCCTTGGCGCTCGATATGTCGGAACTCAGGTATCCGCCCGAGTTAGGGTATATGTCCTCGTCGTTGATGCTTAGGTTCGTGAATACCACTGTGCTGTTGGTCAGGGTGTTGTACGAGCGCTCTATGTCTATCTCCACGAGTCCCTTGATGGTGCCGAAGTATAGGAGATTGCTGCCGTCGCGCTTGTATGCGGCATTCCAGAAGAAATGGTTGTCGCACAGGCCGTTTTCCTTGTAGTAGTTGGCGTATCTGCCGTTGTGTGGCGAGTAGCAGCTCAGACCATTGGCTGTGGCTATCCACAGATTGTGGCTGTTGTCTTCCAGTATCTGCGATACTATGTTGTTGGGGAGTCCGTTGTCGGTGCTTAGTATCGATGTGTGGTTTCCGTTTATGTATTGGATGAGGCCGTAGCCGTTGGTGCCCACGTAGAATACTGTATCAGATATGTTAAGGAAACATGTTACCTTGTTGCGGAATTCTGTGATTCCGTCCATCGGCATTTCTATTTTGGGGCTGGTGATTATGGTGTCTTCACTTACCAGAACCTCCTTCTTGTTGATGAGCACTATTCCCATGGTGGTGCCTATGCCTATGGTGTCGTTGGGGCTCTTTACGCTGCCGAGGCATCCGTGGATCTGGTTGTTGATGGAGTCGGGGAGTACTTTCAGGATTTTGCTGTTGGTCAGGTTGTAGAAATATATTCCCTGGTTGGTGCCCACCCATACGCCGTTGTTGTGGTCGTCCTTGATGATGGTGCCCACAAAGCTGGTGTTTATCTCGTCGTTTTCGATGTTGATGTTTTTCACCACCTTCAGCTGGCTCTTGTCGAAAATGCTGAGGCCGCCTCCCCATGTGCCGAGCATCAGGGTGTTGTTGTCGAGTGGGATTATGCAGCTTACGGAGTTGTGCGGAAGTCCGTTCTTGGTGGTGAATGTGGAGAACTCGCTGCTGTTGCGGTCTTTTCTGTTGAGTCCGCCTTCCACACAGCCGGCCCATACCACGTCGTCGTCATCCACGTAGATGGAGTTTACCGGGCCGTGCGATATGGATTTGGGGTCCTTGGACGATGATGTGTAGTTTTTTACCGATAGGGTGGGCTTGCTTATTTTGGTGATTCCGCTGCTCTCTGATCCCAGCCATATCAGGCGGTCGTCGCAGTAGATGCAGTTTATGAAGTCGCTGTTGATGGTCTGGAGGTCGCTCTCGCTGCCGTCGTACTGGGTGATGTGGTCAAAACAGTCGTTGAGCGAGTCGTAGAAGTTGAGACCCTTCAGCGTGCCCACGGCCAGTCGTCCGTTGTCGGTGAGCTGGAGGTCCGATATCATGTTTTGCGACAGGGATTTTGGGTCGCTGTCGCTGTGGGTGTAGCGTATCAGGTTTTCGCTGGCTGCGTTGTATCT
>JAZUEG010000068.1:0-12450 GCA_045640025.1 Bacteroidales bacterium | reverse complement strand
TCCGCGAGTGAGCGCAACAACCTGATACAGTCCATTATAGCTGATGTGGTGAATAGGGAAGAGGCCGAGCGTCTGCGCAATTCTCAGCAGCCATATTACTCCGGCCGCGACAACAGCTACGGAGTGGAGTACACCGGCACCGACGGCAACCCGAATTTCAACGGCAAATGGTATCTCTACAATGTAACCGCCCTCAACTACGGCCGTACCGAGTTCCTCAAGAAATGGGGCAACCGTCCACTGGAGGACAACTGGCGACGCAAGAACAAATCCGTTGTCCAGATTCAGGACGACGATGCCGAAAGCGACGAATCCTCCGAGGCCAAGGACAGCACCATCAGCAACAAGCAGCCCGAATATTATCTCCGCAACGTGCCGCTCACCGATTCGGCCATGAACGCCTGCATATTGCAGGAAGCCGAAGCCTGGTTTGCCGTTTCCACCATATATGAGGAGCGAATAGGCGATCTCGACAAGGCGATAGAGGCTCTTCTCCACATCAACGGCGATCATCCCGGCCATCCGCTGCTCGCACAGTCACTGTATCAGCTGGTAAAACTCTACAAGGCCAAGGGCGAGAATCAGCTCGCCGAATACAACCGCCTTCAGCTGGCTTCCAAGTTCCCCGAATCGGGATACTCCCACATGCTGAGCGATCCCAATTACATGAAAAACCTGGAAGACCGCAAGCAGAGGGCGCTCGATATATACAATAATGCCGTGGCTGCATTTGGCGAGAGGCAGTATCTCTCGTGCCTGGAGATTTGCCGACAGGGGCAGAAAGAGTTTGCCGACCTGCCCATCGAGGTCAATTTCATATACATGGAGGCACGCGCGTGCGGAAATCTCGGATACCTGGATGTAATGCGCAGCCGTCTGGAATACATTGTGGAAAAATTCCCGAAATCCGACCTCGTGGCTCCATCAAGGCTCAAGCTTGAGGCTTTGGCCAATGCTGTGCAGTCCGATGATTAGGCTTTTAGATTGTAGTATAGTAGTTAATTGATTATAAATGAAAAGGTTATTTTATTTAAGCTCATTATTTGCTTTAGCAGCATGCCGTGGAGGATCGTCTGCCAGCGAAACCCAGACTTCCAGTGCCGACAGCGTTCAGGAGGGATCTGAGCAGCTGATGGCGGATAATCTGCGCCGCCACAATGCCGACAATTTTTTTGCCATTAGCTCCCCTGCCGATGGAATATATGTGGGCAATAATGTGGAGATGCTATCGCACCTCGATATCGACAGCAGCACGGCGGTGGTGATGGCTCCCGATGGCAATACCATTGCATACGCCGATTCGGATACCTCGGCGCGCCGCATACACTTATATAAAATAGACTCCGGCGACGACAAGGTGCTCGATTTCGGTCCTTTCGACTGCCGGCCCGACGCCTTTGATGCCGAGGGAAGGATTTTGGCCTTTACTCTCAGCAACTTATACGATGTATCCAAGGTATATATTTTTGATGTGGCCAGCCGAACCAAGATGATGATTTCGCGCGAAGGCGATGCCGATGGCGATTATAACCCTACCTTCTCACCCGATGGGGCCTATCTGCTGTTCCACAATATGCAGAAGGTGAAGCTCTACACCATGAACAACGGATATCCCAAGTTCTGGAAAAACATCGACTGCGAGAATTTCTGCCAGCGCAACGACCTCGTGCTTACTCCCGAGTGCAAGTTCCAGATGTCGGGAGATCACAGATACATTGTATTCTCGTGCCTCGACTATTCGCTCGGTCATAAGGACTCTTACCGCCTGATAGTATACGATGTGGAATCGTCGGAGATACGCGACATACTGCCCGACGACCTCTCCTGCGCCGATTTCCAGGTGTCGGACGATGGAAGCATTTATTATATTCAGGTATCAGCTGACAGCACTAATTATCTCTATATGGCTGATATAGTGAACGGCAAGCCGGTAAGGGTATCGCCCAAGCAGCTCGACGACTCTATTAAGCTCTCGATAGCTTATTAAAAAAAGTTTCAAATTTATTTCTATCATTACAGAAATATGTCTATCTTTGACAAAAATTTGACTATTAATGTAGGAATTAGTAATTTTTTAATACTCAATAAATTATGACAAAGTTTAGATTATTAGGCCTTTCGCTTATGGCATTGGCCATGGTAACCTTGGTAGATTGCAAGGGAAACAAAAACAACAACGGTGACGAGGCAAGCCTGAGCGACACACTTGCCAATCCAGATCAGTTCAGCATGCCTATGTCCGACGAGGTTCCAGCAGCCGTAGCTGAGGACGAGGCCGCAGAGCAGGCTCCTGTATTCACTGAGAATCAGAACGGTAGCGTTCAGGAGGTTTCTGACGAGCAGGTGGCCGGCAACAGCAACTTCTACATCGTGGCAGGCAGTTTCACACTCTACGCCAACGCTCAGAAGTGCAATCAGAAGCTCAAGGCCAAAGGTTTCGATTCCAAGATCCTGGAGCCTTACGGTCAGTACAACAGAGTTACCCTCAAGCAGTTTGCTACTGTAGAGGAGGCTCGCGCCGCTCTTCCAGCTCTCCGCGGCCAGGTAGACCAGCAGCTCTGGATTCTTACCCGATAATATTCAGGTTTCGGCTTTTTGATAATATCCTGCGAATATTCCTTCCATGAAAATATTCGCAGGATTTTTTTGTATTCATATCTTTTTTTTCATATATTCGTGGCGTAAATCATACAGTCACCGATAATGGAAGAATATAAACAAAGTGAGCTTTTGTACCACAATTCGCAGCTTCAGCACCAGGTGGATGAGCTTAAGGAGCGGATAGCGGTATTGGAGACGGCCAACGCCAAGGCCACTCAGGAGATAGAGAGACTCGAGAGTGTGCTTGCCATGGTACCCAAGGATGCGCTCCCTCAGGGAGTGAATCTCGACTTGGGCACCCGTTCCCTCCGTTTCAGGATGGTAACCGTTATGTATGTGGATATCAGGGGGTTCAAGTCTATATCCAAGGAGACACACACATCATCGGCCATCGACGAGCTCGATCAGATATTCATAAAGTTTGATGAGATATGCGAGAGATACAATCTCCAGATCATCAAGACCATAGGTGACGCATATATGTGTGCCGGCGGTATCCCCACCAAGAATATCACCAATCCTATAGATGTGGTATTAGCTGCCATGGAGATGACAAGGCACATCCGCGAGATCAAGCAGGCCTACGACAATGTACACCACAATTTCTGGGAAGTGCGCATAGGCATACATACAGGTCCCGTGGTGGCCCTGCCATCCGGCAAGAAGAAAATCTCCTACGACCTCAAGGGCGAGACCGTAAACATAGCCACACGCATGGCCTCCGCCGCCGATCCATTCAAGATCAATGTATCGATATTCACTTACGAGCTGGTGCGCGATTATTTCGTTACAGATTACAACGGCGTAACTCCAGTGAAGTATCAGGGCGATATGGAGATGTTCTATATCCGCCGTCTGAGACCCGCGCTGTCGGTAAACAGGGCTGTGGGCGAATTCCCCAACGATACTTTCCAGATAAAGTACGCGCTCCGTCAGTTCACCGACCTCGAGGAGCTTGTGCTCGACAAGCTTGAGAAGGAGCTCCCCAAGTTTATACATTACCACAATTTCAAGCATACCATCGATGTGGTAAATCAGGCAGAGCTGATAGGTCTTGGCGAGGGAGTGGACGATGAGTCGCTCCTGCTGCTGAAAACCGCCGCGCTCTTCCATGATACCGGACTCACCATCTCATTCGAGAACCACGAGTTTCTGGGCACTCAGATAGCCCGCTCGATGCTCCCAAAATGGAAATACACCGAGGAGCAGATAGCCAAAATATGCGACCTGATAATGGCCACCAAGCTTCCGCCCAATCCCAAAAACCTGCTGGAGAAGGTGATGTGCGATGCCGACCTCGACTATCTGGGCCGCAGCGATTTTATCCCCATATCAAATTCTCTGTACGACGAGCTGATAGACCAGGGAAAAAACATCGACATAAATACCTGGAACAAGAATCAGGTGAAATTCCTCACCAATCACCAGTATTTCACCAATACAGCCCTGCGCCTGCGCGAGGTGGGCAAGGAATACCAGATAGAGCGCCTCTCCAGGCTGATAGCCGAGGAGGATTCCAAGAATACTGACCCTGCATAGCACATGAACGAGAAGATTCTGGCCTTTGTATGGCAAAACCGCCTCTACGAATCCGACAGCCTGCGCACCACCCAGGGCGACGAGCTCTGCATAGTGCGCCCCGGCTACGTGAATACCATGTCGGGTCCCGATATCTCCGATGCACAGGTGCGCATTGGCGATGTGCTGTGGACCGGCAATGTGGAGTTCCATGTAAAATCCAGCCACTGGACCATCCACGGCCATCATCTCGATACTGCCTACGATAATATTATTCTCCACGTGGTTTTTGAGGACGACAAGCCCCTGCTCGATAAGTACGGCAACATTGTGCCCACGCTCGAGATCAAGTTCAGCGAAGTTTATGTGGAGCGATACAATAAGCTCGTGGCCCAGAAAGACCAGCGCACATGCCCGGCCGGAATATTCCAGATGAGCAGTTTCAATTCGATCGGATTCACCACACGCCTGGCCGTGGAGCGCCTTGAGCAGAAGGCATCGGCCATCCGCAAGTCGCTCGACCAGAACCGCGGCGACTGGGTGGAGACTTTCTGGCAGTATCTCTCGCGCGCATTCGGCTTCGGCAAAAACGCATTGCCTTTCGAGCTGATGGCAAAATCTCTGCCTTTCAATCTCATCATCAAAAACTCGTCATCGTTTGTCTCGGTTTTGTCGCTATTAGCTGGCCAGGCCGGTCTGCTGGACTCGGGACGCTGGAAATCCTCCGACTGCGAGCGCCTCAGCCAGGAATACCAGTTTATGAAAGCCAAATACGGACTGCAGCCCATCGACATCAATGCGTGGAAATTTTCGGGAATGCGTCCGCAGAATTCTCCCCAGGTGCGCATCCGTCAGCTGGCCTCGCTCGTATCGGGCAATGTGCCGCTGTTTTCGCAGATACTCGACACCCGCGATCTCGTTAGCCTGATGGCGCTGTTTGATATCAAGGCCAACAGCGAGATTCCGCAGCTGGGCACCGACACAAAATTTCTCCTTATTATAAATCTTGTATGCCCTTTTCTCGTATGCTACGGGCAGTATATGGACAATTATGATTTTTCGGAACTCGCCGTAGACCTCCTCGAAAAAATTCCGGCAGAGAAAAATTCGCTGGTATCGGCACGCCGCAAGGCCGGTTTCGATGTGCCATCAGCTTACTACTCCCAAGCCCTCATCCAGCTGGAAAACCAATACTGCAAATACCGCAAATGTATTGAGTGTCAGGTGGGTAGGTATTATATCAGCAGGCCATTGCAGCTAATGGCGTGATATCCGCAGGGCACAAAAAAAACGGGATCGGTGTTAGAAAACCAATCCCGCCATCAAAAAATAAACAACTAAAAAAAGAAGTATTCTATAACATGAAACACACCCATTTATACGATAGAGTTTCGCAAAGGTTTCAAATAAAGTGTTAAAAAATGTAAAAATTCAAAAAATCTTTTCTTTCAGCTAATAATCCGCATTTTATACCCACTTTTTATTTCCTATTTCAATTATTTCTTTTTATTTTTGGGTTTCGAAAACTGATTATATTTTCCGGGCTTTTTCACATTATTGGTGCAATAATTGTTTTGGAGAATATCAGCTAACATATTTGCTTACACTCATATTATCACGATAATGAAAGGTAACAACAAGACAGTCGCCATATTAATAGTATTAATGCTTGCGGTATATTCTATCGTGGCGTGGTTTTTTGTGCGCGACGACTACAAGTTTTCGCTCGACAAGACTATCAAGACCTCTGATTCGTACTGCAAAAACAAGTCGGATGTATTGTCGTCGTACATGGATCTTCATGTTCAGACAGCTAATACAATAGCACAGATGCTCGCATCGGCCAAGGACAAGTACGGATACGGAATGCTGCCATACTGCGAGCAGAGCCTCATGAATGTATGTATGGACAATCCTCAGATAGCATCCATCACCGTAACATGGGAATACTCGGTGGTAAATCCCGAGTGGACCAAGCCCGTGGGCCGTATGGTGATGAAGGCCTACATGATAGACGGCCGTCCCAAGGTGGTGCGCGACACTGTGGACCTGGAGGGCGAATATGTCTCGGAGTATTACTATCAGATGAAGAACGGTGCAATGCACACAATGTTTACAAGTCCCGAGCTTGTATCCAGCGACTATATCTCGCAGAGCGAGTCGGTGCAGTGCTTCGATATAGGCACACGCATTGTACTTGATGATAATTATATAGGTATGGTTACCATCGAGATTCCGCTCAGCAATCTCCAGCCTATACTCGACGACATGCCCCACGACTATGCCGGCAATGTTTTCATAGTGGCCAGCAATGGCAAGATATACTGCCATCCCGAGCAGAACTACAACCGAACCACTTTTATGGATGCCTACCGTGATATCGACAAGAACGACGAGGTGGCCAAGGTGCTGAGTGATGCAATAATAGGCGACGCAACTCTCCATAACGATACCAAGGACGTACACCTTACCCTGATTCCAATTTCAGTGAAGGACAGCGGAAAGCCCTGGACATTAGTCTCAGAGATCGACAACAGCCGAGTGAAGATGCAGTCTATCAGAAAGGTGGTTCCTTTCTTCTTCCTCTCTTTCATTGGATTGGTGATGATGGTGGTGGTGATAGTATCTTTCATGCGCAAATCGAGCAATCCTATGCAGCGCGCCATTACGGTGCTCCGCCAGATCGACAAGGGCGAATATGACAAGATAGAGCATCTGGAATCGGCCGACGACGAGATCAACAACTTCTATCAGTCGGTGAACATGCTCTCGCAGAGAATCCTGCAGACCACGGAGTTTGCAAGAAGCATAGGTACCGGCGAGCTCAATCAGAACTATGAGGTGCAGAATCCAAACGCCCTCGACCTCGCCCTGCTCGACATGCAGAAAAACCTTCAGCACGCCAAGGTGGAGGAGGAGAACCGAAAGCAGGAAAACGAGAAACTCTCCTGGTCGCAGAACGGTCTTGCCCAGCTCGGCGAGTATCTCCGTATGAACAACGCCGATATCAATGAGTTTGCCTTCAATGTGATAAGCTTCCTCGTGAAATATGTGGATGCGCTCCAGGGAGGCCTCTTCATCTCCGAGGAGCAGGACGGCGCCAAGTATCTGAGCCTGAAGGCTGCCTACGCATTCGACCGCAAGAAACAGCTGGAGGGCCGTGTGGAGTTTGGCGAGAGCCTCGTGGGCCGTTGCGCAATAGAGGGCAAGTACATATTCCTGACCGATGTGCCTGATGGATACCTTTATATTACATCGGGCCTGGGCGAAAACAAGCCTCAGTGCATTCTGCTGGTTCCGCTCAAATTTGAGGACGAGGTGCACGGTGTAATAGAGATTGCATCGCTCAAGATGATAGAGCCTTATCAGATAGAGTTTTTCAACAATGTGGCCGAGCGTATTGCATCGTCTATCAGCAATATCAAGAAAAACATCAATACAGCCCAGCTTCTCGAGATGTTCCGCACACAGAGCGACGAGCTTGCCTACCGTGAGAACGAGATTCAGAAGACTGCCCAGTCCATCGAATCGTCGAAGGAGAGCATCGAGAAACAGCAGTTTGAGAATAATGTGATTCTCGACGCGCTGGCCAAGTCGTGCATCATCACTCAGTACGATGTGATGGGCGTGGTATTGGAGCTCCGCGACAATTTCCTCCAGGAGACAGGTTACAAGAAATCGGATATCGTGGGCCACAATCTCAAGGAGATTCTGGCTCTCACCAAAAACGATATGGACAACTTCGACAAGTTCTGGAATGATATCATTCAGGGCAAGAGCAAGAGCCGAAAGTTTACCCGTGGCGATATGCTCTTCAAGGAGACTTTTACCCTGCTGAGAAACGCCGACGGATATCCTTCAAAGGTGATAAGTGTGGCCATTCCACGATAAAAGTGTGGCTTATTTATACTCGCCATTAGCTGAAAATAAAAAATATATAATTTTTTAGCTAAAAATAATATGCTGACAATCAGATTGTTGTGTATATTTTGAAAAATTAACAAAATCTTTAAGCAAATTATTCTTTTAAATTTGAAGATAAATGCTTAATTTTGCACATTTTCAGTAGGAAACCATGTCAACAAAGGGACTTGAGTACATAATAGATTACAAGAGCCTTGAGCCGGGAACTTACGAGGTTGATTATCATATAGATAAGGAATTCTTCGAGCTGTTTCCCGAGCCTCTTGTGGAGGATGGCGACGTGGATGTGCACGTTGTTTTCAAGGTGTCGCTCGCCGCATTGCAGTTTCATTTCGATATTCAGGGCACTCTGAATGTGGAATGTGACCGCTGCCTCGAGCATTTCGACATGCCTGTAGATTCGAGTTTCGATATGGTGGCCAAGATAGGCGACGAGGCCTCTCCCGAGGAGGAGTATGACGATTTTTTCACCATCAGCTCCAATGACAGGGATATAGACCTCAGCAAGCATATCTATGAGTTTGTGGTGCTGAGTCTTCCACCTCAGAAGATTCATCCTGACGACGAGGACGGCAATCCTACCTGCAATCCCGATGTGCTGGATAGATTCTACATTCAGGACGGCGACGATGACGACGAGCTGGCCGAGCTCCTGAAGGACCTGGACGATGACGACGAGTTCCAATTCGACGACGAGGACCTTCTGGATGATGGGGACGAGGATCTGGAGGACGGCGACGAGCCGGAGGAGGATCCTTTTGAGGGTCAGGAGATGGAGACCATCGAGCAGAAGCTGGCCAGAAACCCCGGATGGGAAAAATTGAAATCATTATTAAATAAAGATATAAATTAATTAATTAAAACAGTAAAGTAAAATGGCAAATCCAAGGAATCGTCATTCTAAGACGAGAAGAGACAAGAGAAGAACACATTATAAGGCAACCGCTCCAACACTCACAAAGTGCAGCAACTGTGGCGCTACTATCCAGATGCATTGCGTTTGTCCAGAATGTGGTTACTACCGCGGTCAGCAGGCTATCGCTAAAGAAGAGGCTATTGCTGAATAATTTAGGGAGTAGATTATCAAAATGAGACAGATGAGATTAAGCTGCGCATAGCGATTTTTCCGTCGGCTTTAGCTCATTTGTCTTTTTTTTATCCCGACTTTTTTTTATTTTTTTTACGAAGCAACTTTTTATTGACAATATTTTTCTATCAGAATGAGCAACAAAATTAATGCAGTGATTACCGGCGTAGGAATGTACGTTCCTGAGGACCGACTCACCAACGACGACCTCTCCAAGATGGTGGATACCAACGACGAGTGGATCATGAGTCACATGGGAATCAAGGAGCGCCGCATACTGAAGGACAAGGACAAGGCTTCGGCCTTTCTGGGCGCCGAGGCAATCAAAAACCTTCTTGAGAAGACTGGGACCAATCCCGACGAGATAGATCTCGTGGTATGCGCAACTGTAGCACCTGACTATTTTTTCCCCGCCACAGGTCCTCAGATCTGCGAGCTGGCCGGTCTCAAGAATGCTTACGCGTTTGATGTTCATGCGGCATGTTCGGGATTTATCTATGCTCTTACTACTGCCAGCAAGTTTATTCAGGCCGGCACCGAGAAGAAGGTGATCGTAGTGGGAGCCGAGAAGATGTCTTCGATTGTTGACTATACCGACCGTACCACATGTCCTATCTTCGGCGATGGCGCGGCGGCCGTTTTGCTGGAGCCTACCGAGGAGAATCTCGGTGTAATGGACTATATCCTCCGCAGCGATGCAGTGGGTGTAAAGCATCTCCGCATGAAGGCCGGCGGATCCATGAGACCTGCCTCTGTAGAGACCGTGCAGAACCACGAGCATTTCATCTATCAGGAGGGTCAGCCGGTTTTCAAGTACGCTGTTACACGTATGGCTGATGTATCAGCTGAAATAATGGAGCGCAATGGACTGAAGGCCGAGGACGTGGCTTATCTCGTTCCTCATCAGGCCAATCTCCGCATCATAGACGCTACAGCCCGCCGTATGGAGATCGATACATCAAAGGTGATGATCAATATCCAGAAATACGGCAACACCACCGCGGCTACTATTCCGCTCTGCCTCTGCGAGTGGGAGAATAAGCTGCATAAAGGCGACAATATTATCCTCGCTGCCTTTGGCGCGGGCTTCACATGGGGCTCCGTTTGGGTAAAGTGGGGTTACGATAGCAAATAAGTATAAATTAATGGATTAGAGTTTGCAGATTAGAGATGAGAGAACTCTAATCTCTAATCTCTAAACTCTAATCTCTAAACTAAAAACTTTTTATAATGGCAAATTTAAAGGAAATACAGGATTTTATCAGAGCCGTGTCAAAGATCGGAATCTCTGAGGTTGATGTCCAGACCGACGACTTGAAATTGAATGTAAAATTTCCAACTGGCGTTGCAGTTCCTGCAGTAAGCGAGGGATTCCAGATGCCTGCTTTCCAGATGCCTTTGGTATCTGGTATGAGTCAGCAGATGGGTGCACCTGTTCAGGCCGCTGCCACTACCACAACTCCTATCGAGTACCGTCAGGAGGCTAAGGAAGACGACAAGAAGTTCATCACTATCAAGTCGCCAATGGTAGGTACTTTCTACCGCAAGTCTGCTCCAGACAAGCCTGAGTACGTAAACGTAGGTGATGAGGTCTCTAAGGGCAAGGTGCTCTGCGTGATCGAGGCTATGAAGCTCTTCAATGAGATAGAGGCCGAGGTATCAGGCAAGATTGCCAAGATTCTCGTGGAGGATGGTACTCCAGTAGAGTTCGATCAGCCACTCTTCCTCGTGGAGCCCTAATCATTTTTCTGATTTTTTGAATTCTGATTTTTGAATTACAACATTCATGTTCAAGAAAATATTAATAGCTAACCGTGGAGAGATTGCTCTCCGCATCATCCGCACTTGCAAGGAGATGGGTATCAAGACAGTGGCCGTATATTCCACTGCCGACAAGGACTCTCTCCACGTAAGGTTTGCAGACGAGGCTGTGTGCATTGGTCCTGCGCCAAGTACCCAGTCTTATCTGAATATCCCTGCGCTGATATCAGTGGCAGAGCTTACAAATGCGGACGCGATTCACCCTGGCTACGGTTTCCTATCGGAGAACGCCAAGTTCTGCCGTATCTGCACCGAGCACGGCATCAAGTTCATAGGCCCTACCGAGGAGCATATCAACAAGATGGGTGACAAGGCTACAGCCCGTCAGACCATGATTGCCAACAATGTTCCCGTTACCCCTGGTACCGACGGCGTTCTGGCTACTGTGGAGGACGGTATCCGCGAGGCCAACCGTATCGGATACCCTGTAATGCTGAAGGCCACAGCAGGTGGCGGCGGCAAGGGTATGCGCATCATCCGCAATGATCAGGAGTTTCCCGAGTTCTGGGATCAGGCCAAGCAGGAGGCCAAGTTCTTCGCCAACGATGATGTATATCTTGAGAAATATATCGAGGAACCTCACCATATAGAGATTCAGATTGCCGGCGACCAGTTCGGTAATGTATGCCACCTCTCGGAGCGTGACTGCTCTATCCAGCGCCGTCATCAGAAGCTCCTGGAGGAGACTCCTTCGCCTTTCATGACCGAGGAGCTCCGTCACAAGATGGGTGAGGCCGCCTGCCGTGCAGCTCGCGCCATCAAGTATGAGGGTGTGGGTACTTGCGAGTTCCTTGTTGACAAGAACCGCAATTTCTACTTTATGGAGATGAATACCCGTATCCAGGTGGAGCACGGTATCACCGAGGAGGTTACAAACCTCGACCTCATAAAGGAGCAGATAAAGATTGCAGCCGGTTACAAGATCGCTCAGCGTGACTACTACCCACAGGCTCACGCCATCGAGTGCCGTATCAACGCAGAGAATCCTTTCGCAAACTTCCGTCCATGTCCGGGCCAGATTACAGGTCTTCACCTTCCCGGCGGCAACGGCATCCGCGTGGATACTCACGTTTACACCGGCTACAAGATTCCTTCGCACTACGATTCTATGATTGTGAAGCTCGTGGCAGTGGCTCAGACCCGTCAGGAGGCCATCGACAAGATGCGCCGTGCCTTGGATGAGCTCGTTATCGAGGGCGTGAAGACCACAGCGCCTTTCCACCAGCAGCTCATGGAGGATCCAAACTTCCGCGCCGGAAACTACACCACCAAGTTCATGGAGGATTTCGTGATTAAGAATCCGGAGGAATAAAATTCTTTTACGTTAGCATATAAAAATCCGAATAGATTTTAAGGTCTATTCGGATTTTTTTTGTTTGGTTTTATTGTATGAAATGCCATAATTGCATTTCAAGTTTATTATGAGTTTAGTATGCTGTACAAGAGGCTGTCCCAAAAGCGAGACAGCCTCTTGTTTTTTTTATGCGGCATTTTCAACT
>JAZUEG010000067.1:0-8639 GCA_045640025.1 Bacteroidales bacterium | reverse complement strand
TGCCGAGGTAGATGTATCCGCCCGCTGGATTCAGGATCGCGAATTCGGCCTTCGCGCCCTCCTCCACGAAAATCCTCTCTCTCTGGAGGCATCTGTTGGTCTCCGACAGCTCCGCGCTCTTGCGTCCCGCGGTCAGGAGCATGAAATCCCTCTCTATCTCCTGCTCGTTGAGCGAGAATATGTCCCAGGTGTTTCTTATCATGCTGATGCCGTCGGTTTCTTTTGGGGAGCTAATGGCGATTTTGTTGCGGTCCTCAAAGAATTTCATGGCATCGTCGGCATCGAGGCAGGCGGCAATTATCTCGCCATTAGCTGCCAAAGACTCTCCCTTCTGGAGGCTGCATACGGCCTTGGCGATTTCCGCTGTGGGCAATACCCTGGAATCTACCACGATGTTGGTGTCCTCGATTATTGGGACGTATTTTTTGCGGAGATAATCCTCGCCGAGCATCGATACCTGCTCGCCTGTTATCTTCTGCCATTTCTCTGATATTGTGAGTATTCCGCATCTCAGGTCGCCCACGGGACGTGTGAAAGTGAGCGGCGCCAGGTCGAGGCGGTTTGCGTGATTGTCAGCTAATACGATGTTCATTGTTTTTATGATAATTTTTGTTATTATTATTTGTTCTCCTTCCAAATCAGGTCTTTAGCAATATGACGCAATCTGGCGTTTAGTTCCAATATGTGGGGCGGAAATACTGCTCCTGGGGTGTTTACAATCCTGGAATAATCGGTGTTGAGGTAAACTATTCCAGCGTGTGCCTTGAAGTTTTCTGTATAGCAGGAGATTACGTCTAATAAGTTGGATGCGGACCTCACCTCTCCTGCAATCAATGAGCAATATCCCCAGAATTTGTCTTCCTTATTGGGCCAGCGTTTTATTCTTTCGCCAAGTGATAATATGCTGTCATTGGAATCAATAAAGATTTTCCGCAATACGGAAACGTAATCCTCGTTCTGATGATACAATGCAAAGGCTTCCTCGGTAAGACGATTGTTGTAAACTTGACCAGGGTACGACAATAGCCTGAACAGGATTTCGTCGTCGGCAACGTAATATCTTGAATCCTGTGTCATATTTTCAATTTGTTTATTATGTCGAAGAACCCCGTGATTTCCTTGAGGTTGGATATTTCATGTATTCCGTTCATGCTTTTGTTGTTGGAGTTGTTTATTATTGAATACGAGAAATCTTTCTCTCCGATATTTGCCGCTCCATAAAAGCTGTTTGTATCAAAATCAAGAAGGAAAGTGCCGTTTTTGCGTGGAGACAGAGTCGCTCCTTCCAAGTCGTCGTCTGAAATTGATAGTGATATGAATTTTTTTACATTTGATATCACTTTTTCAGAAAATGGCTCTGAATTGGCCACAATCTCTTTGTTGTTGATTATGGAATTGAGTTCCGACAAAATCCTGTCAGTGTTTTTATGACTTTTTGATTTTGAAGATTGGATGTAGGCCGACTCTATGAAGTACACCGCATAGCGTACAAAATCGGAGTCATCGGATTTTATCAATGTCTCGATGCCTCTCATTTTGAGTCTGTCCAGGTTTTGTATGTCGATATTCGAAGTCATATAGATATTTTTATTCTGCAAATATAAACAAAATCTTTCAAGTATCGGATATTTTTCTTTGTCAAAAAGCACAAAAAAAAGAGACCGCCTGATATCGCATCAGGCAATCTCTTTTTGATAATAATTTTTTTCAGAGAGAGAAATTGGAAGACTAGAGACCGCTCTTCTGGGTGTAGGTCTTCTCGTATCTCTTGTTGAACTTATCAACACGGCCAGCTGTATCAACCAACTTCATCTTGCCGGTGAAGAATGGGTGAGAGGTGTTAGAAATTTCCACCTTTACCAATGGATAAGTCTCGCCATCAATCTCGATGGTCTCCTTTGTGTTTACACAGCTCTTTGTAATAAAAGTCTGCTCGTTGCTCATATCTTTGAATACTACAAGACGATATGATTCTGGATGTATGTCTTTCTTCATTTTGTAATATGTATAAAATTTTCGTATTTTTCGGCTTGCAAATGTAGTGACTATTATTGGAAATAAAAAATATTTCGCTCAATTTTTTTCAATTATTTTTCTGACCGCAAATATACGATTTTTTTCTGTTTTTTCAGCACGGATTTTTTTGTTTATTTTTTATATTTGCGGTCAAAAGAATTATAATGGTGAAAATCATGATGCGTTATTGTTGTTTGTTATTGTTATTGCTGTGCTCGGTTTGGAGCAATGCCCAGAATGTCGATTTCCTGGGAGCGGATTTCAATTCCGCGGATTCATGGCGACAGGAACGTGAAAATTTCGTAACCAACGACGATGGTTTCCTCACCGACACCTCATCAATCTATGATACCGATATCATAAGCAGAGAAATCGACGGCCTTGTGCCTGAGAATGGCGATATCAGGCTGAGGTTTCAGGTCCGTTGCAATTATGACAACAGCTCCGTCAACAATTTTCATATCTATATTTTAGCAAACGGCAATGACCCGTTGGACCCTGATTTCAGAGGTTTCGCCATAGCTACTGGCCACAAGCCCAACTACAAGACTTACAGCCTGATATACAACAACGGCGGAGAGATTGAGGTGCTTGCCAATACCGATATCACAATCACCAAGAAGAATCCCTCGCTGGATGTGGTTCGCACAGCCAATGGAATGTGGTATGTGAATTCCAGAAACATATATTCCGAGCCTGCTGGTAGGTTCCATCTTGCAAACACTTTCGTTACCACATTCTCCTTCACCAAGACTGGCGCAAGGAATTTTGAGATTAAGTTCGAGGAGTTTAGTCAGACCCAAAATTCCAATCCTCAGAAATCTTCCGTTGATTCCGTAAAACTCCTTAGTCCCAATACCTTGAGGGTGTTTCATAACGCGCGTCTTGATGAGGCAGTGGTGGCTGATGTCAGGCATTATTCCATGAACGGAATTCATCCCGAGAGCGTGGATTGCAGGTTCTGGTATTCCGATATCCGTTTCCGTGAGATGATTCCGAGCGGAATTCCCCTCGATGTGAGAATCTCGGGCCTCGCCGATATCTGGGGCAATGCCGTGGAGCCGTATTCGCAGATTCTATATCAGGCTGGCAGGGAAGACGTGGTAATCAACGAGATAATGGTGGACCTGAGTCCCGCTCCGTTTGCACTTCCAAAGAATAAGTACGTGGAAATTTTCAACGCCTCGGCCCAGGATCTCAGGCTCGACGGCTACCGCTTCTATATCAATGACCTTGAGTATGAGCTTCCAGATATCATCTTTCCATCGGGCGAATATATGATTCTTTGCGCCAACGATACCGCGTTCGCCAAGTATGGATTGTATGCCAACATATTGCAGGAGAGCAAATTGACAGTCTCCGACAAGACTCTGATATTGACCAACAAGACTGGCGCCGTGGTGGATTCGGTTACATATTCCCAGAAACTCTACCATGATCCCACCCGTCAGGACGGCGGATATTCCATCGAGCGACGCGATCCTCGCAACAGTTGCTCTGGCATGGAAAACTGGCACGCCTCCACAGACCTTTCGGGCGG
The DNA here is from genome assembly GCA_045640025.1 of Bacteroidales bacterium. Classification (GTDB taxonomy): domain Bacteria; phylum Bacteroidota; class Bacteroidia; order Bacteroidales; family UBA3824; genus UBA3824. The sequence goes on along the minus strand of JAZUEG010000067.1, from coordinate 5,083 downwards.
TACTCCAGGCAGGAAAAACTCCCAGTTTCAGGTGTATGTGGATAATACAATTCCTGTTGTCGTTAGCTACAAAACACTATCGCCCAATGAATTCCGTATAGAGTTCTCTGAGGCGCTCTGGGAGGCTCAGGTATGGCTGAATGGCGGGCTCGCCGAAAGTATTGTATTAGCTGAAAATACCGTAACGGCCAATTTCGCCCATCCGATGCGCAAGGGCGCGAATATCCTTATGGCGCAGGCTACAGATCTATGCCGTACCGATGGCCTGACCGATACGCTGAGTATTGATTATGAGCCGTTTGAGGTGGTGAGCGCGTATGCCGTAAGTTCGTATCAGCTGATAATGACCTTCAGCAACGACCTTGATAATGTCCAGACCGACAATTTCGTTCTCTCCGACGGTCAGATTCCGATTCTCTGCGAGTTCACGAGCGACGGACGGCGCAATATCATGCTTACCTTTGCCGACGATTTCGCGAGCGACAGGAAATATTCAATCACCATCCTCAACCTCCGCAATTCCATTTCCGAGGCCATCCACGATACCCGTATCAGCTTCCGCTACCATGCCCTCGCTTACGGCGACCTGCTGATAAATGAGGTGATGTATTATCCCAACGTGGGCGAGAAGCGGTATGTGGAGGTGTATAACAACAGCGGATCAGATGTTTTTCTTTATGGCCTGACGCTCCGCCACCACAACGCCGCGCTTGATGCCACCAAATCAGCCATGTCGCAGAGCCACAGTATTTTGCGCGATGGAGAATATGCCGTATTGGCCGCCGATACCGCCTCGGTAAGCAGTGTGTATGGCGCACCTTCGGAGGCGTTGGCGTATTGCCCTGGTCTGCCCGCGCTGAATACGGGCAAGGGTTATGTGGTTTTGGTATCAGCTGATGGCGAGGTGCTCGACAGCATGTATTATGAGAAATCGATGCACAGCACTATCCTGCAGAGCGTGCGCGGAGTGGCGCTGGAGAGGGTGAGCGTAGGGGAGGAGTCGTTAGTGACAGAAAACTGGCAGTCGGCGCAGGCTGAGTACGGATATGCCACCCCTGGATTCAGGAATTCGGTTTCTTTGGTTCCTGACGATGACGAGATTGATGAGCCCTTGCCCGAACTTCCGTCAGGCGAGGCTGTCCACATGGAAAACCAGCTGATACGTCCTGGCGACATGGACCGCGCAATGTGTATTTCGCTGAATTTCAGGCGTATGAACGTCTGCGTATCCGCTTCCATATTCGACGACAACGGCCGTCCAAGGCGGTCGCTCATCACTCAGGAGATGGTATATCCAGGCTACGAGATTTTGTGGGACGCCCGCGACGACCACGGGTCATTCTGCAAGATGGGCATCTACATTGTCCTCATCAAGGCCTGGGACCCAACGGGCTGGACCAAGACCTACAAACTGGCCTGCGTGGTGGGCTCGGGAAGATAGATTTTTTTTGCAGTTGATAAATACTTTCATTACCTTTGTGCCGATAAAAAAACAATTATATTCAATTTGCTAAAATTATGAATAAAAACTTCTTATTAGCCGCATCTGTGGCCGCCATGATAGGTATGGCAGGTTGCGGAAGCGCTCCAAAGGCCGACAACAGCGCCACCGAGCAGACTGTTGAGGTGTCGGCCCTCGAATTCGCAAAGAGCATGGGCATTGGCTGGAACCTCGGCAACAATCTCGACGCCCATCAGGACGGCGTGGCCAACGAGACCTGCTGGCACGATCAGCCCGCCACCCAGGCCACTTTCGATCAGTTGAAGAACATTGGATTCCACAGCGTAAGAATCCCTACCACATGGATGGGCCATATTGGCGAGGCTCCCGACTACAAGATCGACGATGCCTGGCTGAACCGCGTGGCCGAGGTTGTGGAGATGGCCCACAAGTCGGGCCTGAAGGTGATGGTGAATATCCACCACGACGGTTTCGGCGATCAGAAGGTGGAGGCCCTGAAGCCAAACCACTGGCTGAATGTTGTGAAGGCTTCGCAGGATTCGGCTTTCAACGCCGACGTGGAGGCCAAGCTCTATGCTGTCTGGAAGCAGATAGCCACCAAGTTTAAGGACGCTTCGGCCGATTGGCTTGTGTTCGAGACATTGAACGAGATTCAGGACGGCAACTGGGGCAACGGAACCAACCGTACCGACGGCGGTGCACAGTACGCAACCCTCAACCACTGGAATCAGGTAGCTGTTGACGCCATCCGCTCGGCTGGTGGCGAGAATGCCAACCGCTATATCGGAATCCCTGGCTATGTAACAAGCCCACACCTCACAATGGAGCATCTCGTAATGCCAAAGGATGAGGCCAAGGACAAGATTATGATTGCCGTACACAGCTACGATCCCTGGGACTACGCTGGCGCCGCCAAGTACAGCGAGTGGGGTCACACTGGCAAGGACGTGGCTCCAGGCGCCGATGAGAGCACTTACACTGGAATGCTCGACGCCCTCTGCGACAAGTATATCAAGAACGGAATCCCCGTATATTTCGGCGAGTTTGGCGCCGTAAACCGTGCCGACGAGCACGCCGAGACTTTCCGCAAGTATTATCTTGAGTATGTGATAAAGGCCATGAGCGACCGCAACATTGCCGCCTTCTACTGGGACAATGGCTATGCCCTCGGAGTAGGCGACGAGTCGTTCGGACTTATCGACCACCAGACTGGCGCATTCCTCGGCGATGGCGAGGAGGTAGGCCGCCTGATGGTGAAGGCTTACGACACCAAGGATACCACCTACACTCTCCAGAGCATCTACGACCGCGCTCCAGAGGCCAAGTAATGTAATGGTCGGTAGAGACGGACCGCGGTCCGTCTCCAAAATAAAGAAGCCTTTCTGCTGAAACGAAATCTCAGCGGAAAGGCTTTTTTGTATGTTAGAACGCGGTCTTGAATCCCAATCCCACGTATGTGTTGCCCTGTGCGTTGTGGGCGGCGTAGACGGTGAAAACTCGGTCGTAATAGGTTACGAAATCGAGGCCTGCGCCTATGGCACCGAGCAGGGTGCCGTTCATGGTGTTCTGGTTTTCGGCATCGAGATTCTTCGACGATACATAGCCTGCATTGGCGAACAGGTTCAGATATACGGCGTAGTGTATCTTGTTGAATCTCGGGAGATTGAGCCTCTTGATGTGCCAGATATGGGGCTTCACTATTTCCCATTTGTATGAGGTGTTCAGGTACATGAGGTTGCGCCCCGCAATGTAGTTTTGCTCGTAGCCCTTCAGGATGTTGGGCTTGTAGCCGATGGCCTCCATCATGCAGAACGGCATGCCCTTGCTGCTGAACGATCCGTAGATCTGCGAGGCAAAGTAGAGCCTGTTAGCCGCCTGAAAATATTTCCTGAAATCGATGTCGGCCTTCCAAAGGTCCAGTGTATTGCCTGACAATCCTTTCTTGTGGAGATATATCGATGTGAATGAGCCCTTTAGCGGATAGTAATTTGAGTTTCGGTTGTCGAGTCGGAACTCGTATTTCAGCGTGATTCCCTCCAGGCTCCTGCGTCCGTCGCCCAGGAAATCAGGGGTCTCTATGGCCACCGAGTCATGTATTTTGGTCTTTATGTAGCCGAGTGTCAGGTTGTTTATCAGGTTGGTCTCGGGGCGGTAAGTGTAAGTAATCTCGTAGTTGTAGTCGCGGATGGCGGTCTTTACGCCCTCGAACTCCTGATAATGTGATTTGTTGTCGGCCTCCTTGATAGTCAGCGACTTCTGCCTCTTGGTGGAAATAGCCAGCGACAGCATGTGGTGGCGTTTCTTATCGAGGCCGATGTTCTGGTAGCCTATCTGCACGAAGTTGTTGAAGCCGAATCTCATGTTTATGTATACGGCCTCCCTTCGTCCGCGAAAGTTGTATTTCTTGAGCCCCACGCAGTAGTCTATCAGCGAGAGGTCAGGGTCCGACAGCCAGTCGTTCAGGTTGCCGTTGTGTGGGGTTATGTTGGCGTTTGGCCAGAGATACCAGCGCTCCTCCACGGCTATGTTTATCATCAGCTGTGATGAGTCTATCGCATTGTATTCCGGGGTTATGGTCACGTAGTTGAAGAGTGATGTCTTCAGGAGGTTATCCTTGCTTTTCTCCAGTATTTTGGGCAGTTGTTCAGCTGATACAGTGTCACCTGCTTCCACTTCCATCTCGCAGAGAATTATGTCAGGCTTGGTTTTCCTGTTGCCTGATATGTTGATATCGGAAACCTGAAGTATCTGCGCGTAAACCGATGCACAGAAAAATATGAGTGCCAGAGTGGTTGCTGTTTTTAGGATTGCCTGCATTAGTTTTGTTTGGGTTAAATTAGTAATCAGTAATCGTGCAAAGTTAATAAAAAAATCCAAACAAAAAAATCCCCGGACGAAATCGGTTCGCTTGTAGGTTCCTACATTCATTTGCAGATAATCGTTTATTTCATATTCTTTCATATCTGTCAAAGTCGAATACGAAAATCTCGTCATTCAACATATATAGCAATCCTGGAATCTCATGATTCGAAATTTCACTAATAAGTCTCTCCTGATGTTTTCATGATATTATTCTATTCCTCCATTCTCTTTAAATACATATCACTATAGTCAGATGGTTTATTTGCTTCTTTGTTGCTAATTAAAATTTTTTCCAGGAACAACTTCAAGTATTCGTCCAATTGATAGAACTGATCATCGCCAATAGAATAAACCATGATTGTATTATCAAGACAATACAGCATTCCACTAACAGCATCGCAACTTAACAAATGATTAGGATTCATTTTCATAATCTTTGACCTTGCAATTCTTTCTCTCTTGGCTATGGATTTTTTAGAAGTAAAGAAATAGAAATTTTGTGTTTCAATTACTCCGCAATTAATCATGACATATTGGATTGTCTTTCCGTTGTGCCAGAAAAGGTCATACCTCAACTGTGACGTATCAACAATAAATCCATTCTGGCAGTATTTCAGCTTCAAGATGAAATATGGATTGGGCTGTTGCAGAAGCTTTGCGAAATCTTCGGCCTCCTTGTCGGCCAATCCGCAAGTGTCCTTGCCGTCAAGTGGCAATCCATGCTCCTTGCAAAACTTCTCATGCTGCTTGCGCTCGTTG
>JAZUEG010000066.1:0-2816 GCA_045640025.1 Bacteroidales bacterium | reverse complement strand
CTGAATATTTCGAAGATTCCTCAGGGCACCAGGGTTAGGATAGATACCTTCGACAGCACTCCGGGCAAGGGCGCCGCCTATCAGGAGCTGGAGTATCTGGGCGATGGACTTTTCAAGGTGCTGTCGTGCAACAGGTCGCTGGTGCCGGGCGATATAGTGAAGCCTTACGCGCCGGTTTGGACCTGCTCGAGCCAGGTGGACGAGGAGATTACCCGTGGCGCATCGTCGCTGGGCCGTTTCCGCACCCGTGTGCTGGTAAGGATTTCTGCCAAGAACTGTTATGAGAACGACCTCATGGAGATGGCTCAGTAGTCTGCTGGCAATCTCCATTGTATCAGCTGCCTGCATGGCCGGCACTCTCTGCCCCGATAATATCGCGTGGTGGATTATGATAGTCTGCCTGCTGAACGTGCTTTTGGCGGCCGGGGCGGTTGTTAATAAAAAGGTGTATCCGCTGGTTTGGGTTATAGCAGCTGATGTCGTTTTTTATCTGTGGGCCGAACTCGATGCGCCATTAGCTGCCAATCCCCTGCTGATGTATCTGCCCATGACGGCTATCGTGGTATTGGGCGCCGTGGTGTATTACGCTCTGCATGGCTGCAACGGCAAGGCCCTGATAGCAACTGTATTAGCTGATATGTTGCTGAACGGCTTTTTCTGCGGGCTCGACATGAATTTGATTCATATTTGATTTTTTTTTTTGATGGAAAAGATTTGGAATATTAGGAACAGGGACATCGACGACCACAAGGTGAGGGAGTTTCAGAAGAAGCTGAACGGCTATCTGGATTTTCAGCTCACCAAGATGATTGTGAGCCGTCTGGGCTATGATGTGGAGGCGGTGCGCCGTTTTCTGCGTCCCGACCTATCCATGCTCCACGATCCTTTCCTTTTCCGCGACATGGATATTGCCATCGACCGCCTCTGCCGCGCCATAGACGGTGGCGAGAATATTATGGTGTATGGCGATTATGATGTGGACGGCACCACATCGGTGGCCTTGGTATACTCGTTTCTTAAGGAATATTTCGGCGACAATGGTCTGGATACCGGGCGCCTCTCTTATTATGTTCCCGACAGATACACAGAGGGTTACGGCGTGTCGTTCAAGGGCGTTGACAAGGCCATCAGCTGCCACTGCACTCTGATAATAGCCCTCGACTGCGGCATCAAGGATAATCCCCGTATCAGCTACGCAAAGCAAAACGGCGTGGATTTCATAGTGTGCGACCACCACACTCCGGGCGATGTGCTGCCCGATGCCGTGGCCGTATTGGATGCCAAGCGCAAGGACAATACTTACCCGTTTGACGAGCTTTCGGGCTGCGGCGTGGGTTTCAAGCTGATGCAGGCGCTGTGTATGCGCAGGGATATTCCTATCACCAGGCTTTTCGGTTATATAGACTATACCGCCGTGAGCATCGGCTCCGATATTGTGCCCATTGTGGATGAGAACCGCGTATTGGCGTATTATGGTATCCGCAAGCTCAACTCGCTGCCGCTCAGGTACAACAGGCAGGATATTCCAGCTGATGCGCGTACATGTTTCCGTGCCATAATGACCGAGGCCGGCCTGTTGGACGAGAATCTGCCCAAGGAGGAGCAGCGCTATGTCACCATCACCGATTCGGTGTTTATGATAGGTCCGCGCATCAATGCCGCCGGGCGCATGAAGACCGGCATAGAGGCCGTTAACCTGATGATAACCAGCGATTATGATGAGGCCAAGCTCTTTGCCGAGGACATCTCGGACTACAACGAGGAGCGCAAGAAGGCCGACCACGATATTACCGAGTCGGCGCTCAGGACGTTGGAATCCGATCCCATGAACTCCCGGAAATTCAGCACCGTGGTTTACGGCGATGGCTGGCACAAGGGCGTGGTGGGCATTGTGGCCTCGCGCCTTACGGAGCATTATTTCCGCCCCACGATTGTGCTGTCGAAGGTGGGCGATATGCTTACCGGATCGGCCAGGTCGGTTTCGGATTTCAATCTCTACGACGCCATCGACTCGTGCCGCGAGTATCTCACCGCATTTGGCGGTCACAAGTTTGCCGCCGGGCTTAGCCTCAAGTATGAGAATATTGATAAGTTCAAGGCCGCATTCGAGAAATATGTTAGCGAGCATGTTACGGAGAGCCAGCGGAGGCCTGTTGTGGATATTGAGCAGTACATCGATTTCAGCGACATCACTTTCGATTTCTACAACAAGCTTCAGATGTTTGAGCCCTTCGGCCCCGAGAATCCCGAGCCTGTATTCGCCACCAGGAATGTTGTGGCCCTCAAGGGCACCAAGCCTTGCGGCAAGACGGAGCCTCAGGAGCATCTCCGCATAGTAGCCACCGATGGCAGCGGAACAACCATCACCGGCATAGGCTTCGGCCTGGCGGAGTATTATCCAATGATAGCCGCCAACCGCCCCTTCGAGCTCTGCTACACCATAGCCGTCAATGAGTTTATGGGCAAGAAGAGTCTGCAGATAATGGTGAAGGATTTGAGGATGATGGGGTAGGGGATAATAACTGACAATTAAATTTGAAACATGGCATACATAAATCCAAACAATCCAGTATATGTCTCGTATTCGTGGGCGGACTTTTTGAATCCTTCCATCGAGGACGAGCTGAAATCTCTTTGTGGCAAGATGAAGGAGAATGATATCTTTTCTATATCGGTGATGGCCCTCTAACCGGGCGGGCACTTGGGCCCGCCCCTACAAATCTGTATTCCATAATCTATGAAGGGGCTGTCCAAAAAGTTTTTTTTTGCGACAGCCTTTTTTATATCAAAAAAAATTATTATCTTTCTGAAAAATA
>JAZUEG010000065.1:0-4423 GCA_045640025.1 Bacteroidales bacterium | reverse complement strand
CATCTTATTTTATCTTTTCAACTCCAATTTTGTTTTCAATAACGTTTGACAATTTATCTGGGTCAAAAAAGAATTACTTATTGTTGTTGATTATATTTTATTGCTTATTTAGATATATTCGACATTTTGATTATTATCCAGAGTTACATTTCCCATATAAATCAATATTTGGATATTTATGAATTCTTTAATTTCAATAATTGTTCCCATCTATAAGGTTGAGAAATATATCAATAAGTGTCTTGATAGTATAGTTAACCAAACTTATACTAATCTCGAAATTATTCTTGTTGATGATGGGTCTCCTGATAGCTGCGGACAAATTTGCGATCAATATGCTCAGAAAGATTCAAGGATAAGGGTTATCCATAAACTTAATGGTGGTCTTTCTGACGCAAGAAATGTTGGTCTTGATGCTATGACTGGCGATTATGTAACTTGTATTGATTCAGATGATTATATTTCATTGGATTATGTAGAGAAATTGTATAAGGTGATTATAGACACAAATTCAGATATTTCCGTTTGTAATTTTTATTTTAATTACGAAAAGTCTTTAAAACTAATTCCTGCATTTAAATTTGATACAGATAGGATTGTTCTTGATAGAAACGATGCCTTGAAAACTTTGTTGTATCAGAACAATATGGAGACCGGGGCTTGGGGTAAGCTTTATTCCTGTAGATTATTTGATGGTGTCCGTTATCCTGTTGGTCGTTTGTTTGAGGATATTCCAACAACATATAAATTGTATCTTAAGGCTACAAAAGTTGTTTCAATTTCAGATTCTCTCTATTATTATTTGATCAGAGATTCAAGTATTATGGGACAATCCTTTACTCCTAAAAAGATGGATGCGGTTTATATGGCCAAGGATATGCTGGATGGTATAGAGGCAATTAATGATTCAGAATTACTGTTAGCGGCTAAATGTCGTTATGTTTCAATGTGTTTCAATACACTTTTTCAAACTCCAAAGAAATCGACCGAAGAAAAATATATTTTCAGTGAAATATTAAAATATAGAAAAGATGTTCTTGCAGATTCCAATGCGAGAAGGAAGGCAAAAATAGCCTTGTATTTGAGTTACTTGGGATTATCTATGCTTCGCTTTGTATATTCTCTAAATAAATAATATATGCAAGTAAAAACTTTAATCGGACAGGATTTCGATAATGCCTGTCTCGAAATCGCATCCAAGGTTTCTTCTGATTATTCACCTGATTTAGTTGTTGGAGTCTTGACAGGAGGTGGTTATGTTGGGCGTAAGGTTTTTGATGCCTTGCCCAATAATGCCCGAATCAAATATGTAGAGACTAAGATCCAGCGTGAGTCAACAGAAAAAAAGGAAAATCCTTTGGTCAAGTTTGTCCTGAAACATTCGCCTTATTTCCTCTTGAATTGGATGAGAATGATTGAATCTAATATATTAGAGAAAAAATCAAAGAAGGAGAATCCCAAAAGGGTTGGAAAAATTGAGCTTGATGCGGATACAGATTCATTATTGAAAAAAGGAAATGTTAAGGTATTACTTGTTGATGACGCTATTGATACAGGTGCTACTTTGAAATTGCTTTATGACTATATTGTTGAAAAGTATTCAAATGTTGAAGTTAGAATCGCAGTAGTTACGGTTACAATGGGAGAGCCGTTGATCGATGCCGATTATTCTGTATTTCACAATCGTACTTTAGTACGTTTCCCATGGTCTAATGATGTAAAGTCGAAATGAGAAAAACTGTCGTAGTTGATTTGGACGGTACATTGCTGAATACCAATACATTCAAGGATTATATTTCCTATCTTGGAAAGGAATCTTTGATGAGATTGCGTTTGGATATTTGTATTTTTTTGTTTTTCTGGGTTGTTGTTCGTAAGTTTAGGATAATATCTCATGAAAATATGAAAAAGAGAATATTGGTTTGCACTAATAATTTCTTTTCCAATTATATGACTGATTTTGTTTCCTTGCTTGTATCAAAAATCAATAAATCTGTTATTTCTTTAGTTGAATCTTACAGGAATAAAGGATATTCCACAATTCTATCAACAGCTGCTCCTGAAAGATATGCAGTCTCCATAGGTAAATATTTCAAATTTGAATCAGTTGTATCAACTTCGGATTTCATTTCTTCTGATTGGAGAGAAAATGTGAAAGAGATTAAGCGGGACAATACCTTGAAGTTTTTGGAAAATACTGACAGGGATTTGTCAGTACTGATTACAGATCATTATGATGATATCCCTTTGCTTAGTTGTCCTAAAGAACATAATTATCTTGTAAATCCATCAGCAAAAACCATTGCTAAGGTAAAAGAGGCAGGTATTGATTATACTATAATATAATGGATAATTTTTCAGTATTTTCTGGAGAGAAAAGTCGTTATCTTGCAGAAAAGATATGTAAGTGTTTGAATGTTCCTTTGGGCAAGATGAATGTTGTTCATTTTGCAGACGGCGAATTTTCTGTAAGTTTTGAGGAAAGTATAAGAGGAAAAAATGTTTTCCTTGTTCAGAGTACTTTCCCGAATTCTGACAATTTGATGGAGTTGTTGCTGATGGTGGATGCGGCTAAACGGGCATCAGCACGTCAGATTATAGCAGTAGTTCCTTATTTCGGTTGGGCGCGTCAGGATAGAAAAGATAAACCTCGTGTTGCTATCGGTGCCAAGGTAGTTGCTGATTGTCTGATGGCAGTTGGCATTAACCGTTTAATGACAATGGATTTACATGCCGACCAAGAGCAAGGATTCTTTAATATCCCTGTAGATCATTTATATGCATCCTCCGTTTTGTTGCCATATATTCAGTCGTTGAATTTACCTAATCTTGTAATAGCCTCGGCAGATGTAGGAGGTAGCAAACGTGCTCAGAATTATTCAAAATATTTGAATGTTCCTCTTATACTTTGCAATAAGCATAGAGACAAACCCAATGAAGTAGCAAGTATGCAAGTTATTGGTGATTGTAAGAATGCGAATGTCGTCATCATAGATGATATGGTTGATACAGGAGGAACTATCACTAAGGCGGCCGATTGCATAAAAGAGGCAGGTGCTGTATCTGTCAGGGCTTTGGCTTCTCATTGTATAATGTCTGGTCCTGCTTGCGAGAGAGTTATGGATTCAGCTCTAGAAGAAATAGTTTTTACAGATAGTATTCCTTTTAATAAGGATTGTCCAAAATTGAAACAATTATCTGTTGCATCAATTTTCGCTGAAACTATTAAGAGGGTTCTTGATAATTCTTCTATCTGCGATTTGTATTTGATAAAATAATATTACAATAGTTTAAATATGAACTACATAATCTTTGGCGGTACTGGCTTCATCGGTACACACTTGGCGAACTTGCTTCACGCCACCCATCCCAACGATAAAATCTGGAATTTTGATATCGTGGATCCAAACAAGTTGGACAAGATGACGGATGAGAAAGAGATTCAGGAATACACCACTATCAAGCAGTGGAAAAGTCCTGTGGTGGATGGCGAGACAAGAAAATCCACATTTGTGGAATGTGATGTGAGAATGCCGATTGAGAATCTTCCGTTTGAGCCAACCTCAGATGATGTGATCTTCAATTTCGCCGCAGTTCACCGTACGCCGGGCCATCCTGATTACGCATATTTTGAGGCCAATATCCGAGGCGCTGAGAATGTTTGTGCCTTCGCCGATAAGTACGGCATCAAGAATATTGTTTTCACTTCGTCGATAGCACCATACGGCGCGGCCGAGGAGTTGAAGACAGAGGAGACACTTCCAACACCAAATACTCCATACGGAATATCAAAACTCGTTGCCGAGAAAATCCATATCGGATGGCAGAACTCTTCAGCAGATAAGAAACTGACCATTGTACGCCCTGGTGTTGTATTCGGAAAAGGTGAGAATGGAAATTTCACTCGTCTTTACTGGGGAATCAAGAAACACATGTTCGCATATCCCGGACGCAAGGATACCATCAAGGCATGCATCTATGTGAAGGAATTGGTAAGATTCATAATGTGGAATGTTGAGGAGCGAACCTCAAAATCTGATATTTACAACTGTACATTCGAGCCTGCATATACTACCGAACAGATTGTTGCCACAATCAAGAAAGTGACAGGTCTTACACAGGGAGTTCCATATATTCCAAACTTCGTGATAATGCCAGCCGCATTTTGTGCAAAAATGATAGGCTCTCCAATGGGTATCTGCCCCGACCGAGTAAAGAAGCTTCAGATCTCCACAAATATCTGTGGCAAGAAACTCGCATCGTCCGGTTACAAATTCAAGTGGACTTTCGAGGAGGCCGTTCAGGATTGGTTCGAGGATAATAAGAGGCAATATTTGAAGTAAATACTGTTCAATCATTTTTTAATATTTATGCTTCTTTATCCCTTCCTTTTCCACCCCAATCTCCATACATTAGTTTGGGG
>JAZUEG010000064.1:0-3478 GCA_045640025.1 Bacteroidales bacterium | reverse complement strand
AACGGCAAGTTCGCCGGATACTCCGAGGACAGCAAGGTGGCCTGCGAGTTCGATATCACAAAACTCATCGTCCCCGGCAAGGAAAACCTCATAGCAATGCAGATGACCCGCTGGTGCGACGGCTCTTACCTCGAGGATCAGGACTTCTGGCGTCTCCGCGGAATTGCCCGTGAGACTTACCTCTACTCTCGTCCTCAGACCCATATCGAGGATATCAGGATAACTCCCGACCTCGTGAACAACTATCAGGACGGAACTTTGAAGGTGGAAGTATCAGCCACCAAGGCATCAGGCAAAAAGGTTGAACTCTCACTTCAGGACGCCGACGGCAAGGTAATAGATTCCAAGAATTTGGTTATCGGCAAAGACGGAAACGCAACCGCAAATTTCGAGGTGAAGAATCCCGAGAAATGGAACGCCGAATCGCCATACCTTTACAGACTTTTCGCAACTTTGAAGGACGGCGACAAGATTCTCGAGGTGATTCCTCAGAAAGTTGGATTCCGCAAGGTTGAGATCAAGAACAAGCAAATGCTCATCAACGGTCAGCCGATATATATAAAAGGTGTTGACCGTCACGAACTGGATCCCGACGGCGGATACGTTGTCAGCATAGACCGAATGGTTCAGGACATCGAGGTGATGAAGCAACTGAACGTGAACGCCGACCGCACTTCCCACTACCCCAACGATCCACGCTGGTATGACCTCTGCGACGAGTTTGGAATCTATGTGACAGCCGAGTCAAACGTTGAGGGTCACGGACTTATGTACACCAAGGACCGCGTTTTGGCCAAGAATCCCGACTTCCACCTCGCCCACATCGAGCGTCAGGCCCACAACATAAAGGTCCTCAAAAACCACCCCTCGATTATAGTATGGTCGCTCGGAAACGAGACCGGCTACGGCAAAAACTTCGAGGACGCCTACGACTACGTGAAGGCTTACGACCAGACACGCCCCGTTCAGTACGAGGGCGGTGGATTGGAGGCCAAGTCTGATATCTTCTGCCCAATGTACGCCGACTATGGCTGGTGCGAGGGCTACGCTCAGGACACAAAGTGGGATAAGCCACTGATACAGTGCGAGTATTGTCACACAATGGGCAACTCGGGCGGTGGAATGAAGGAGTACTGGGACCTCGTGCGCAAGTATCCAGCATTCCAGGGCGGACACGTCTGGGACTTCATCGACCAAGGCATCAGGAGCAAATCTAAAATCACAGGAAAGGAGATCTACGCTTTTGGAGGTGATTTCGGACGCTTCCCCGCAAGCGACAACAACTTCTGCGTGAACGGAATGATTTCGCCCGACCGCGTCCCCAACCCTCACGCCTACGAGATTCAGTACTGTTATCAGAACATTTGGACAACTTTGAAGGACACCGCTAATGGCGTAATCGAGGTTTTCAACGAGAATTTCTTTGTGCCAATCTGGAACACCGAACTCCATTACGAAATCCTCGCCGAGGGCAACAAGGTTTTGGAAGGCTCAGAGAACATCTCTATGAAGCGCATTGTTCCACAGGGCCGTCAACTCATTACCATTGAGGACATTGCGAAAGCCATTAAGGATTACGACGGTCAGGAGATCCTTGTGAACATCAGTTACCGCCTCATCAACACCGAGCCACTCCGCAAGGCAGGTCAGGAGATTGCACACGAGCAGTTCCAGATCTCGAAGTATCAGTATCCTGATATTTCCGAGATTACTGCCCAGCCCAACAACGACGGCCTCAACAAGATGACCGTTTTGCCCAACGCCAAACTTGACAAGCGCAACGCTTACTCTATCATCGAGGCCAACGGAATGAAGATAACCTTCGACAACGGCAACGGCTTTATCTCATACATCGACGTGGACGGCACTCCGGTAATGTTTGACGGTGCACAACTGATACCCGATTTCTGGCGCGCCCCCACCGACAACGACTACGGCGCCTGGTTCCACACCAACAACGCTATGTGGCACAATCCTGTTTTGGAGAAAAAATCGTTCGACATTCAGCCCGACGGCGCAAACCAGGTAGCCAAGGCCACATATCAGTTCCGTGGATCTGATACCAAGGTTGATATCACCTACACTTTAACACCGGCAGGCAAACTCGTTGTTACACAGTCTCTCACCGTTGACCCAAAAATTGAGAAGAAGCCTCAGCCACTGCGTTTCGGAATGCAAATGCAGATAGCCAAGGAGTTCGACCAGATAGAATATTACGGACGCGGACCCGGCGAGAGTTACATCGACCGCAACCACAGCGAGAACATCGGCATTTGGAAGCAGACGGTATCGGAGCAGTATTATCCATACATCCGTCCACAGGAGAGCGGTACAAAAACCGACGTCCGCTATTGGCAGATCACCAACAAGCAGGGCAAGGGTCTCAAATTCGAGGGTACCGAAGCGCTTGAATGTCAGGCACTCCCCTACACCGAGGACGACCTCTACTCAGGACCCGACAAGGGCAAGAACCTCCGTCACTCCGGCGACCTCATCGAGCGCCCCTTCAACGACCTCCACATCGCCCACCGCAGTATGGGAACAGGTTGCGTAAACTCCTGGGGCGCCTGGCCACGTCAGGAATACCAAATGGGCTACAAGGATATGAGTTACACATTCATCATCAGCGCAGTGAAGTGATCAAAGTAATTGAAGTGATTGAACGCTAATAATAAAAGGCTGTCTAACGGAATCGTTGGACAGCCTTTTATTTGTTTTTATTATAGAAAAATCATTATTCTATCTCCGCAATCTCATCAGCGGAAAGACCTGAATATTTTACAATTATTTCCAAAGGCAAATTGTCAGCCTTCATCTTTTTTGCGGTTTCGATGGCCTTTGCTTTCTCTCCCTCAGCACGGCCAATCGCTTCTCCTTCAGCACGGCCCTTTTTCTCACCCTCTACCATTCCCTCATAATGACTTGTAGCCATTACGCTATTGGCGTAGCGGAGGTTTTCGAGATATTGCTTATAAGCCTTGCGCTCCTCCTCGCTCATTTTCTCAAACTGCAATTTGGTACGGGCAGAATTGAGTCCCTGCGCAGAGAAACTGTCATCGATCTCGCCAGTCTTCAGAAACGAAATCCATTCATCAAGACTGTTCTTGGCGTATTGGTTGAACTTCTCTACCCTAAGAAGGTAATACTCAGGGAATATCTCCTCTACAGTCTCTATCTTATAAAGTTCTTCCTGATGCTTGGTAAGATTGAGCAGGGTGTTGTCGTGAATTCCCTTGAAACTTGTAACTCCCTTGTAAACATAATCGGAGCCCTGTCCAAGATTGAAATAAACTATATTAATGGAATAAATCTTCTTGATCTTGGAATACTCTTCACCGAGGCCAATATATTCCGAAATTGTCTTGGAAGTACCATAAAGCATTCGGTGGAAGTAGTCGAGTTGACGGTCGTTCTGAACCTCAATGAGAATAATGTCGCCGTCGGAATCCTCCGCCAGCAAATCCACGCGGTTGAACTT
>JAZUEG010000063.1:0-4090 GCA_045640025.1 Bacteroidales bacterium | reverse complement strand
CATCTTTATGCCGCTATTTAGTCAAAGAAAACCAAAAGAAAACTAAGTTTGTAGAATTTCAAAGAATGGAACGTCCTTGGGAAGTTGAAAATGCCGCATAAAAAAAACAAGAGGCTGTCTCGCTTTTGGGACAGCCTCTTTAGTTGAGTTGGTTTATATTCAGCAGGCTCTGCCCGTGTCGGGCTTCACACAGCGGTTATGTATATGACGCCTCTCCGAGGCTATGGGGAGTGCGCTGATATTTAGATGATTTTTTTGAGAACCTCTGTCTTGGGTGATGGAGGTTCTTTTTTTATTTTTTCAGGGAGATTTCATAATCTGTGACAAATATTCACGGTTTTTATTGCAGAGTATTGGATTTTTTTGTATATAATTGTGGCCTGAAAAGTGAGCATTGTTGCTGACGCCTCACTTGACAAATACAGTAATATCGGATTCAGGCGTCGCCGAGTAATTTAATTTATTAGATAAATGAGTAAATTGGCAAAAATTTTAGTAACAATTGTTGTTATTATTGTTTGGATGCTTCTTAATACTGCCATTATTAAGGGGACAGGAACAAAAGGTGGCGGTATTTTGGGTATAGTCCTATGTTTCGCAATGATTGCCGCTGTAAGAGCCATTTGGAAGAAGGACGATAATAATGGTGATGACAATAAAAAGTCCGACGACAGTTCAATTCTTCAGAAGTAATTATGTTTAAGGATTATTATAAAATTCTGGGTATCAGTATGCAGGCTTCGCCCGAGGAGGTGAAGTCTGCATATCGTGATATGTCTAAAAAGTATCATCCTGACAGGAACCCCAATGTTGACACGACAACTCTGATGCAGGATATCAACGAGGCGTATGCTATTCTCAAAGATGAGGCAAAACGTTCCCGTTATGATCAGGAATACAGACGCTTTACTCAGTATTATGCAAAAGAGACTGTCGCCGATGAAAAACAATCTTGGTCTTATGACTATACAGTTGAAAACGAAACTGTAAAGAATGATATTGAGGAAGCAAGAAGTTTCGCTGAGGAACTTGTGAGAGAATTTATGAGTTCTTTCAAAAAAGCCTCAAAGGATGCCGCTGAGGGTGCAATGGGAGCAGTAAAGGGTTTTGTCCCTGTGATAATCATTATGTTTGTTCTTGGATTATGTATGAGGGCTTGTATGTCGGCGAAGTCAAGAGCCAATGACGTCTATTCTTATAACAGTACCTTGCATACTAATTCTAATAGCAATTCGGTTGTATGCGATGAGGCCGATGAAGTTAAGGAACCCAAAGAATGGACAAGATATTATATTGATAATCAGGCTTTCTCTATATCCATACCTCCTACAATGGAATTGAGACACGATAATGATGTTTATACAAAAGTCTTAAAGAATGTTGGTCTTTCTGTAAATTCTGATAAGGTGGTATTTCAGCAAAAAGACTTGTCAGGATTTAATCAGAACGCATTATCCCATTATGCTAGGATTATGATATTGCATTCAACTGGAGATTATGATGATTTTTATAAATATAATGAGACTTTCCCAATAGACTATGAAGTTAGGGAAGATTTAAAATCTATTGTTTTGAATAATTCCAACCCATATAAGTTGATTGGAGAACCCTCGTATCAATGGGTTTCGGTAGGGGCTTGCAAGGCATTGGAGGTGAAATATCGTCGTACTGGCGACAAGGGGAATACAACTAATAGCCGTTTCTACATTTTGTATAATAACAATGAGATGGTACAGTTGATAATATCATATAGGGAACAAGAGTCTGATATTTGGGCCAATGATTTATCGAAGGTTATTGAGACTTTTAAGTGGAAGACGTTGAAATAAACTCTCACCCTCTCGGGTTACCTTTCCAAATCTTCCGCTATTAACTACCGTAAACCAATTAAAAATATTACGAATATGAGAAAACTACTTTTAATTTTGGCGCTTGCTCTGGTGGGTACAGACGTGACGCTTGCACAGGATCTTAAAGACAAGATCTATTACAACGAGGACTGGTATGTTGTTAAGAAGGCGTCAGAAGCCTCATACTACCGTCTCTACAATGCCTCCGACAAAAGCGAGGGACCAAAGCCTTACAGGGACTACTACATTACTGGAGAACTTCAGAACGAGGGCACTTATATCTCCATTGATCCCTTAAGGGACAAGAATACCGTTTTCGAGGGCGTATCGACCTTGTATTACAAGAATGGCAACAAGAAATCTATCTGGACTTACGAAAAGGGTTTCCTGCAAGGCTATTATGCGGAGTTCGACTCTACTGGCGTTATGCTTGAGGAGGGTAATTACAAGGACGACGAGAAGGATGGCCGTTGTTATATGTACTATATCACTGGCGAGAAATCAAGCGACTTGTTTTATGTGGATGGTCTATTGGAGGGCAAGCAGTTGAAATATTCCGATGGGCGAGTTGTAGGTGAGGCGTATTACGAGGATGGCTTGTGTAAAAAGGAAATGTATTTTAACAGCAACACCGACAGCCTGAGTTCTGTCTATACTTTTATGGATTATAATGATGATTTTATAATTGCCAACAAAACTATATATTTCAACAAAGACGAGAATCCTAAGATAAGCAAAGTCTCTATTGATTTGGTATATGATTTTCAATATGAGATTTTGTATTACCCATTCCCATCCTTCGCTCTTTATAATATCGAGAAAGATAGGGAGGAGCAAATTTGCTTCGAGCACGGCAAGTTTCAGGAATTTGACCACGAAGGTCGTCTTTTGAGGGACGGCGAGAGAAAGCTGGACAAACGTGTTGGTATTTGGAAGCGTTATTATTATGACCAGAATTTTTACAGAGCAATTGATTACGACAGCGAGGCTCCTGACCGTTATTATACATTGGATGGCGAGGTTTACAATGGTACGTTTGTGCTTTATCATCCAAATGGGGAAATACTGTCATCTAACTCGGTAAAGGATGGATTGCTGGAAGGTGCTTATTATGAGAATGATACTTTGGGACGGAAAATTGAGGAAGGTTTTTATAAGAAAGGTGTTTTGGATGGAGGAAATAAGCGTTATCAATACGATGAAGATGATATGGAGCCATTTATTATCAGGACTGCAAATATAACTGATGGTAATTTTGATGGTGTTACAGAAAGCAAGTGGCTTCACGATGGTAAATGGGAAACAATCGAGTACAAAAATTACCAAAACGGCGAAAGGGATGGTTTCTATCAATCTCTTGAAGGCGACTCGCTTATTATTTGTACTTACAAAAATGGTGTGATTGACGGAGATTATTCCATAAATTTGATCCGTAATGCAACTGAGATTCTTGATAAAACCTATAGGTGCGTAACTCGTGGTCAATATAAGGACGGCAAGCGGTCTGGTCATTGGTGGCGTCAGAGGCATCACAATGATATCTATTCCCAAGAGGAAGGAGATTATGTAAATGACGAAAGGGAAGGCGAATGGATTGTTTACGCGCAATATCAAGTTTCCAAAGATGAGGAGGCCCGTCAGGTAATTCTTGTTTTGAATTATCACAATGGATTGCTGGAAGGAAAGGCCGTACAATTCAAGTATAAGGATGAGGGGCCTTTCCAAGATTCCATTTCCTGCATTATGTATTATAAGAATGGAAAAGGCGAAGGTCCGTATGTGGAGTACGACAATGATGGAAGAGTAACGAAGAAAGGCAATCTTTCTGATGATGAGGAGATTGGAGAGTGGTACAATTATTTCTACGATCAGAAAGTTTATTCTCTAAAAGATTATGATAATAGTACTGCCCCCAAGCGTTTCTACACTCTTGATGGTAAGCCTTATACAGGCAATGTAATCCTCAATTATGAGGAGACCAACAATTCTCCTGCTCATACAGCAGTCTATGTTGTAAAGAAATCGCTTATTCAGCGGATTGATTATGTAAGTACCCGTACAGGAAAACTTCTTCGGACTGATGTTTACAAGAATGGTCTTTTAGTTGAGTAAACCCCGACAGCGTCAGCCCTATGGGCTTCGGCGCAATCGGTACTGATTGTACTGCCTTACAGGCAGGAAGTTAAGTTGCTTGATGGTAGGGCGTGGCACGGAGTGCAATACAATTATTAGCCTATGGC
>JAZUEG010000062.1:0-3858 GCA_045640025.1 Bacteroidales bacterium | reverse complement strand
TTGTTGGTGTTTTTTGATAAGCAAAGTTAAAAAAATTTTATGACTTTTGGATTGCAATATTGAATTATTTATATAATTTTATGCCGGAATAATTACACTGAAATCCCAAACGAAAGCGCGGGAATAATCTAAAAAATTGCATAAAAAATGGAAATTAAAAAAATCACCGACCCTGCGTTCAGAAAATACGGACGCCTTGTAACAAATGTAGATTTCACCGAGCTCATCGAGGCTCTCAAGACCCAAACTCCTATGCCAGAGGGCGTTGGCTACGAGCCATCGGTTCCTGCACTGGAGGCCACAGCAACTGCAAAGCAGCTTCAGACAATCTCTTGGGGCGAGAATCCTATAGAGGTGGGCTACTGCAACGGCCACAATACCAAGCTGAACGCCGTGGAGTACCACAGAAACTCTGAGATCAACGTAGCCGCCACCGACGCAGTACTCATCGTAGGTATGCAGCAGGACATCACCGACGATTTCACATACGACACAGCAAAGATGGAGGCTTTCCTCCTTCCAGCAGGCCAGGCAGCCGAGATCTACGGCACAACCCTCCACTACGCTCCTTGCTCGCTCTCGCCAGAGGGTTTCAAGGTAGGCATCGTACTCCCCAAGTACACCAACTACCCATTGGAGAAAGAGCACAACGCAGGCGGCGAGGATAAGCTCCTGATGGCCAACAACAAGTGGCTCATTGCCCACAAGGACGGCGGACAGGATCCTAAGGCTTTTGTAGGCCTCATCGGCGAAAACCTCGACATTGCTAAGTAATTTTGAGACACCAAAATACGCAAAACCCTAAGCGGATGCTGATTCATATTTGCAGAATCGGCGTCCGTTTTTTTTGTTTCAGCTAATACAGAATAGATAAAATTACGTAAAAGCGCAATCATTTTTTTACATAAAATTTATTTGTAATTTAAGTGTTATTTGTAAATTTGCAGTCAGAAAAAAACAATTTTCAAACAAACAATCATAGAAAATAAATGAGCGGATTTTTCGGTGCAGTCTCCACACAGGACTGCGTATCAGAGGTGTTCTATGGTACCGACTACCATTCACACCTGGGCACCAAACGCGGCGGAATGTCTATGTACTCTGCCGAGAAGGGTTACCAAAGGGCTATCCACAGCCTTGAGAACAGTTATTTCAGAACTAAGTTCGAGAGCGATATGAACGGTTTTGTGGGAACGGCCGGCATTGGCTGTATTTCCGACACCGAGGCTCAGCCACTTGTAATTTACTCTAAGTTAGGCAGATTCGCCATCACCACAGTCTCAAAGATCAACAACCTTGAGGATCTGGCTCAGCGCCTTCTCTCTCAGGGCAAGACATTTGCCGAGACTTCGCAGGGCGGCATCAACCCCACCGAGCTTGTGGCAATGCTGATATGCGAGAAGGAGTCGTTCACCGAGGGCATCAAGAATGTGTATTCACACATAAAGGGTTCTTGCTCTATACTGATTCTCCACGACGAGGAGATAATCGCCGGCCGCGACAAACTGGGCCGCACTCCTATTATTATAGGTCACAAGGACGGATCTTTCTGTCTCGCATCAGAGACCACCTCGTTCCTCAACCTCGGCTACAAGATTTACCAGTACGTAGGCCCGGGCGAGATTGTATCTGTAAAGACCACCGGAATCAAGACCCTGAAAAAAGAGGAGGACAAGATGCAGGTTTGCTCGTTCCTCTGGGTTTACTACGGATACCCACCATCATTCTACGAGGGCATCAACGTGGACAAATCACGCTACGAGAGCGGAAAGAAACTCGCTGAGGCTGACGGACATATCGACGCCGATTTTGTGGCAGGAATTCCTGACAGCGGTGTAGGTCACGCGCTCGGATACTCCAACACAATGCACATTCCTTATCAGCGCCCATACGCAAAATATACCCCAACATGGCCACGCAGCTTTATGCCTCAGAACCAGAAGCAGCGCGAGTTTATCGCCAAGATGAAGCTGGTACCCAACTCATCGCTCATAGAGGGCAAGAAGGGAGTTTTCCTCGACGACTCTATCGTTCGCGGCACACAGCTGAAGGACAATGTGAAGGACCTCATAGAGAACGGCATCAAGGAAATCCACATGCGCATTGCCTGTCCTCCGCTCATCTATCCATGTGAGTTCCTCAATTTCAGCCGCTCACGCAGCAACCTCGAGCTCGCCACACGCAAGGCCGTGCTCAAACTGAAGGGCACAGTAGAGGATGTTGACTGGAGCGTTTACGCCGACGAGAACAGCCAGGAGCACAAGGACATGGTAGAGGAGATCCGCAAGGAGCTCGGCCTCACAAGCCTGAAGTTCCAGACCCTCACCGACCTCGTGGCCGCCATAGGTCTTCCAAAGGAGCGCCTCTGCACCCACTGTTTCGACGGCAGCAGCTGGAGCTAAGATTAGAGATTAGAGATTAGAGTTTAGAGTTTAGAGTTTAGAGTTTAGAGTTTAGAGATTAGAGATGCTCGTAGAGACGCACGGACGTGCGTGTCATCAGTTAAGTATATGAAAAACAGGACAATCGGCTGAAAGGCGGTTGTCCTGTTTTTTTATCATTCTCCAAACCACCACATATATTCAGTAATTTTTATTTTACTTTTTCACATTTTTTCAGTAAAGTTTCACTTACTTTTCAACATTTTTTCAGGAAAGTATAGCGGACTTTTTCGCATTTTTTCGGAGGTTGAAAGTAATATGAAACAACCAAATAAACTTAAAAAGAACATTCCATCCGAAAAAATATGTAATTTTACACAAAATTTCGGATAAAAACGGCTTCAATCCGAAAAATTTTGTAAATTTGCAGAAAATTTAGGATATTTGCTTCAGCTTACGAACTTCCAATAAACGAAATCTGGAAAGAATACTACACATTTGGAGGAATGCCTGGTCTCTTGAAAATGAGATCCAGTGAACAGAAAATAAAATATCTACAACGACTATGGCAAAAGACATATATAGATGATGTAGTGGAACGCAATAGAGTAAAGAACCGCGGTGCATTGGAAGCCATAGTTGACGTTCTTTGCTCTGCAATAGGAAGTCTGTCGAACACAAACAAAATCAAAAACACGTTGGAAAGCGTCCAGAAAGTAAAAATCGACAACGAGACTGTGAACAACTATGTCCACTACCTTGAAAACGCGTTCCTGTTTGAAAGCGCTCAACGATACAATATAAAAGGCGCCAAATACTATGAAAGCATCAAGAAATACTATTCCATCGATGTAGGGCTTAGGAACGCCAAACTCAACTTCCGTCAACAAGAGATTACCCATATTATGGAAAACGTAATATACAACGAACTTCGTATCAGAGGCTTTCTCGTTGATGTAGGTGTAGTGGAAAAGCGGGAAAGGATTGATGACAAATCCGTTTTGAAGCAATATGAAGTGGATTTCATAGCCACCAATGGCATTCAAAAATATTATATACAATCAGCATACAGTCTGCCCTCTCAAGACAAAATAAATCAGGAGCTAAATTCCCTAAAAAGGATAGACGATTCATTCACAAAAATCGTAATCGTAGCCGACGATATAAAAACATACACTGACCAAAATGGTTTTGTATTTATGGGGCTGTTCGATTTTCTTATGAGGAATTCAGTATTGGAATAATATTGAAACAGGACAATCGGCAAATACCGGTTGTCCTGTTTTTTTATTATATCTTCCTCAGCTCTCCAGTCTCGGAATCCATGATGTATCCCTTCACGACTATATCCTTGGGTATCAGCGGATGATTCTTCACGAGATCCACTGTCTCGAGGATGGCTGATTCGGTGTCCTCGAAACCGTGGAGCCACGAGTCGAGGTCGATTCCGCAATGTTTCATCAGGTTGATGTGCTCG
>JAZUEG010000061.1:0-3419 GCA_045640025.1 Bacteroidales bacterium | reverse complement strand
TAATCGAGGCTGAATTTTGGAGAGTAGTACTGAACTTGGCTTGGTGCGTTTCCGCTGCTCATAAGCTCTCTAATATAAATGTTCCTGAAGTCCGTCTCTGCCCTGGAGAGCTCGTTGGCCACATTCAGGTCGAGGTTGTGTTTCAGATACTGCCTTACCCTTTCAGGCATCTCGGTGGCATCGATCTTGGCCTTCTGCTCATTGGTGAGAGCTATGATTCCGTTCTTGTATTTCTCAGGATCCCTATCCTTCATCAGAGCCTCCTGTTTGTCGTTATCTATCTGGTCCATTTCCCCGTATTTCACCATAGCATTGTTGAACTCGGCATTGTCGCCGTCAAAATACATATACTTGTTGGGGTTCACGTATCTGTAGTCGCCCAATCGGTCGAGGTCTATCACGAACTCCTCGGTTTCATCAATGCCCACAAGAATAGAACTGAAAAACATAGGTTCTACCGAGAAAAGCACGGTCTCTTTCTTGCTCGTTAGTGGCAAAACAATCTCGAAAGTGCCGTCGCTGTTGATATCGGTGGCGAAAGTGCTTTGATTTCGGGTAAAAGGATTGTTTACATAGCACTCTACGCCTACTTCCTCACCCTCAAATAGTTCCTTCCTGAATCCGATAATCTTGCCCCTAACGGTGGTATTACCGAGCATCAGCTGATTCTGCACGAGAGGCTTGCCATCGTCGGCCATGCTTGTGATTCGGTCCACCATGTCGTCGGCCTGCTTGCGGATTTCCTTGTTGGATTTGTCAGCCTCCTTGGTTACAGGCACGCCGAAAAACTTGAAACAGGTCAGGCAATCACTCTCGATGAAGTCTATTGTCTGGGTGTTCTTTTCAACGGCGGGGAAAGTCAGCGTGAAAGTCCTTGTAAAACCCTCGGCGTTGGGCTTGAATTTGGAATTGAGCGGAATACCGTCAGCCTTCTTGAGCATCAGCTTCTTGCCGTCAGCCATAATGTAGCTGTCCTTCGCAATTTTCATAGTGCCCTCGGCGTATCCGAGCCAACATTTGAAATGGAGTGTTGTGGCCTTTGGAGTTGTCACCACCTTCTCGATGGCAATGCTTGCGGAATGTACCGACCTCTTGGTCCAGGTGGGATTCTCTACCACGGCCTTTTGTGCAGCTGATGCCAACGGCAACGCCGCCGCCATCAACGCGGTAATCAAAAATTTTTTCATGTTATAACGTATTTTAGTGTAATTGGTAAAAAAGTACGGCAAAGTTAGTAACTTTATCTATTGCATACAACTATTCTTGTAGTTTTTTTTAGAGAGGCTCCAGCCATTATTTTTCTCCAAAGATAATTGATAAATACCAAGATTAATACTATATTTGCAAAAAAAATAAATCACAATATGAGAAAACTGACAATCGATAATTTCGGTCCAATAAAACACGCCGAAATCGACATAAACAAATACAATATCCTTATAGGCCCACAGAGCGCCGGCAAAAGCTGCATCATGAAAGTGCTTGCTTTTTGCAGGACTGTGGAGAATATGCTTATACAGGGAAAAAAGGATAATCTTGATTTCTTAGAATTTACAAATAATTATTTTTATGGTTATTACAACACATTAGAATATTCATTTTATCATCCCACTATAAATTACGAAAGTGCAGAATGGGATATTAAAATTACATTAGATTGTTTCATAGAAGCGAAATTGGAATACACTAAAAAAGGCAACAAATCAGGAAGAGCCCAGATTGTGTATATTCCAACCGAGAGAAGTGTAATTTCAGCTATTCCAAATCTTCTTGACCTGAAATTTCCCAACAACAACAACACTTGTTTGGCAAAATACATAAGCGATTGGGGATATGCTCATCAAGAGATATCATCAAATAATGCTATGAGAATACCAGGAACCAATCTGTCGTATTATTTTGATTCCAAAGAAAATAGTGACAAAATCAAAATTGACGACAAAAACGTAATTTCTTTATCCTGTTCGTCCAGCGGTGTGCAATCATTGGTTCCGATATGCACCATACTTAATTACTATATCACACACACATCAAAAACCCTTGGCGAGAAAAACAAGGTAGAGGAACTTAAGAATATGCTTGATTTTATGAAGGGCGTTTCTGTTTCTGATGACGTGATTCAAAAAATGAAAGACGAGATGGAACGGATAAAAAGCGAGATTTCCCCCTGCGAGTTCTTAATAGAGGAACCGGAAATAAACCTCTTCCCTGAAACTCAGTACGAGTTGGTGAAATGGATTATCAAGACCTTGAACTCCAACAAGAACGAGAATTCTCTCTTTATGGCTACACATAGTCCGTACATACTTACCTCATTCAACAACCTCATTCAGGCAGGCAACTCATTGACAGCCAACCCAGAGGCCAAGGATAGCATCATTAAGATGATGGGTACCGACAAGTTCATCAATTATGATGAAATCAGCGTATATTCCATCGGCAACGGAACGGCTAAAAGCATCAAGAACGATGAACTGAAACTAATTGATTCCAACGACATCGACTCTGTATCAGACCGTATCTCGGAGGAATTCTCAAAACTTTTGGATTATGAAGGCTAACGAAATACCACACACCACAGCCACAAATGTATCCAAAATTGTGCTGAGCGAGAAGCAAACCAAAATAACATTCAACAACAGCAACCCTCCCAAATGGATACTAAAAACCCAAATTGATGGCGGAATGTATCCACAAGGAGGCAGTGCTCCCCGTTGCGACTACAAACTGGAACACTACCAAGGCAACAAGGATAATGCCCAAGCCATAATCGAGGAATACAAGAATACTCCCAAAAATGGGAAACAGATATTCGTGGAGCTGAAAGGCAAAAACGTGAAACACGCCATAGAACAACTTGAGGCTTCCATACCGGTTTTCAACAACAAGATGGAAGGCAACAAGGCATACGTGGTATATACCAGTTTTCCGAAAACCGACGTAAACAAACAGCTCGAAATCAAGAAATTCAAGACCAAATACAAAATCTCTCTCGATTTTGTAAATTCAGGAGGTACACGAGACATATAAAAAAACAGCGACGCCAAGCAACGTCGCTGTTTTAGTTTATTTCACCTTCTCCGCATCCTTTTTCCTCTTTCTCTGAAGCTGCCAGCTGTTGAACAGATTCTGCCAGAAGATATAGAAACCGCAGCCTATTGCCGTGTCTGGATCCAGATATGTGTGGCCAACCCACATCGTGAAAATCGTGTTTTTCTGTCCGATGGCCTGACCGCAGGATACTCGCTCGTCCCAGCGGGTGCCAATCCACTTGCCGGCCACGTAGAGAACTATGCAGACCGCCATGCTGCTGAGGGCCAGCCATACCACCGACATTACCGAGCCAGAAGCCTGCACGTTGGCAATAATGCCGTTCACAGTCTTGCCCATAAGGATAAGCAGCGAGCTTGCCCAGATAT
>JAZUEG010000060.1:0-2532 GCA_045640025.1 Bacteroidales bacterium | reverse complement strand
TGGCCTCCGACTTAGTACGGGCTGAAGGTCTGGTTGTTGCAGTATGTGCAGCCTCCATGACCTATCCTGCCGTCTCTGTTGGGACAGCCGAAGCCGGGATTGAGGGCTATTTTCTGAACCCTCATCCCGAATTTCTCCTTGATGTATGATGCGTATTCGCGGTACATTACAGTTTTTTGAGTATTCTCTTTACGCAGGCAGGGCCGTTGTATATAAAGCTTGTGAAAAGCTCCACGAGGCTGGCTCCGGCTTCCAGTTTTTCCTTCACGTCCTGGGCGTCCGAAATTCCGCCTACGCCTATGATTGGAATCTCTCCGTTGGTCTTCTCGTGCAGATATTTTATTACCTCGGTGCTGCGTTTTTTCACGGGCTGTCCGCTCATTCCTCCGTTTCCGAAAGCCTTGATCTCGTCCTCGGTGTAGTCTATTCCCTCGCGCGAGATAGTGGTGTTGGTGGCTATTATTCCGTCTATTCCGGTCTCGCGTACTATCTCCACAATGTCGTCGAGCTGCTCGTTGGTGAGGTCCGGGGCAATTTTCAGGAGTATAGGCTTGCGCTTGTCGAATTTGGCGTCCTCGGCCTTCAGCGCCGAAAGAAGCTCCTTGAGAGGCTCCTTGTTCTGCAGCTCTCGGAGGTTGGGAGTGTTAGGCGAGCTGATGTTGATGGCTATGTAGTCCACGTAATCGTGCAGCGCCTGGAGGTCCTTTATGTAGTCGCTGGTGGCGTTCTCGTTGGGGGTCACCTTGTTCTTTCCTATGTTTCCGCCCACTACTACATTAGTGTACTTTTGTTTAAGTTTTTTTACAAGCTCCTCAACACCGGCATTGTTGAAACCCATTCTGTTGATGAGTCCCTTGTTTCGTTTCAGCCTGAAGAGTCTTGGCTTGGGGTTTCCGGGCTGAGCCACTGGAGTTACAGTGCCCACCTCCACAAAACCGAAACCCATCATGCCGAGCATGTCGATGGCCTCGCCGTCCTTGTCGAGACCTGCCGCCAGGCCCACTGGATTGGGGAATTTGATGCCGAAAACCTCGCGCTCAAATTTTTTGTCTTTTTTCTGATAGAGTGCCTTTATCAGCGGATTGAATATCCTGATCTTCTGGAAGAACCTCAGGGTTCCCATTACAAAGCCGTGAATCTTCTCAGGATTGCAAAGAAACAATATCGGCCTAATGATATGCTTGTACATGTTCAACAAAATTTTAGGCAAAGATAGTAAAAATATAGGATGAAAAATTTAGCAAACGCAAAAATAATAAAAAATTTATATCTCAGCTGATACATGACATAATGTCAGCTATCGTTGTCGCGCGCAGTCCGTTTTTTTTCTTCCCGTAGTTTTTTTTGTTATTGCAGCTAATGGCGAAAAAATTTGTTTTCCGCTATTCTGTGAGACTGACAAAAAACTCTGATTTTTCCCGAAAAATTACCAATTTCTCTAAAATTTCAATATCTCAAAATCTCTGAATAATTCGAACAACTATTCACGGAGTCAATCTACACCAAAATCTCACGGCGATATCAGACAGGTCTATATAATATAATAAAGTGTTGCATCGCGAATCCCTGCGGCTGAAAGATTATAAATCCTGCTCAAAAAAATATCAGTTTAATCAAAATTGCCTAAATCGCTGAATTTCAGCAATTTAGGCAATGAGTTTAAGATGGTAAAAAATCAAACTTACATATATATTTCAATATTATAATATTATTACTTACAAAAAGCCATCATATTAGACAATATTTATCATTTTCGATTCTTGCATTTTTTTCGATAAATGGTCACTCTGTGAAAATTGTAAACTTGTCGGTTTTCTGGATCCGAAGTTACTGGGCTTGTTTGTAAATAGTGAAAGTCTTGTCCCTGGGATCAAAAACTATCAGTTGTCCGGGCGCGCTGAATCCAGGCTCTGTAACTGTCATGGTGTTTTGGTGAGCAGTTTCCACTGTTGACCGAGGCGACGCTTTCGGCTCCTCACGTACCGTGGTTATGGTTTCGTGTTTTGGAGCAGGAGCTTTTGCCGGTTCTGGTTCCGGGGCCTTTGTTGTCGGCTTGTCTACTATTGGCTCGGGCTCGGTTTCTGTATTGTCAACAGAATGTTCCTCGGGGTGGGGCATAGGCTGTGTATTGCTTTCAACAGCTGATGGCGCAGATGTTCCATCCTTATACATATTGCCGAAACCCATAAACAGCCATTCCACGTTTACGCCAGGGAACGCCTGAATGATTTTTTTGATAAGCTGAAGGCTTGGTTCGTTGCGACCTTTGCTGATATGACTGATTGCAGAGCGCTGTACGCCAATCTTGTCGGCGAAAGATGAAGCGCTCAGGTTCTCCGATTTTATCAGACTCATTACTCGGTCTGCTACTGTTGTCTCTTCCATAGTTTACAATTTATAATTTCCTTGAGTAGTTTACTATGTACAAATATAATCATTTTGTTTATAATGTGCAAATTTTTAAACAACTATTTTACAAAAATTTTCAACGTTTACAAATGTATAATTGTAAACATGGATTCACAAATGTAC
>JAZUEG010000059.1:0-2588 GCA_045640025.1 Bacteroidales bacterium | reverse complement strand
ATAATGTCGCTCGACTATGCCTATCCTGCATTCCGCAGCTACAGCTTCACCCTTATCTGGAACGAACTGTAGCGCCACGCAGATATTTTGCCATCAGCTGATACGCCATTAACTGATATACCAATCCCGGCCAGGCGGTGTGTGTCGCGTGGTCGGGATTTCTAAAATTCAAAACTATCATCCACATCCCAGTCCAGGATGCACCTGTCGGAAGCCGAGAAGTTGATTGCGAGTTTCACGATCTTCTTGCCGGGCTCCATGGCTACGGCTATGTAGTCCTTGTCGTCGATCTGGTCGAGGGCTGCGCGGGTCTTGCCGTCGAGCTTCAGCTCAAAGATGTAGTTTACGTCATCGAACTTCAGCAGGAGGTCGGCTTTGCCTTTTGCGCTCTCGGGATTTGCGATTACGTCGGCGCCGTACGACGAGAGGATTGTGTATAATACCGAATGGTAGTGTTTCTCGTTCTTGTTGATGAGCGAGAATGGGAACTTCCGGAAATAAATCTCGAGATATTTCATGAATCCGGCAATGTCGCCAAAATCCTCAAGGTCCTGATATGCCTCCAGCAGATAGTTGGTATCTTTGATGCTGATGCGGTAGTGGTATTTGTTGAGGCTATCGGCAAAAGATGATTTCACCTCCTTGTTGGGGAATCCCAAGATGAACATTTCTCTCCGGGGATTGTAGTCCTTGATGGAGAGATAGCCCGATTGGAACAGGAACGGCGTTAGGTCGGTGACCTTCTCGACAGGTTGGCTGAAGTCGGACGCCCTGCACCTGATATATGATATTTCAGGCATCTCGATATCAAACTTGTTTATCAGCTTTATCAGCGATGATGGAGTTCCCGTATCGAACCAGAAATTTCTCAATTCTTTTTTGTCCAATGCGTTG
Source organism: Bacteroidales bacterium (assembly GCA_045640025.1). Taxonomy (GTDB): domain Bacteria; phylum Bacteroidota; class Bacteroidia; order Bacteroidales; family UBA3824; genus UBA3824. The sequence continues at coordinate 1,694 of JAZUEG010000059.1, read as the reverse complement.
AAAACTGAATATGGATTGAATATATCCTGCTTCTCTGTCGAGAAATGGTATCCGTCGTATCTTTCCTTGAATCTTTTGATAGTTTCCTCGTAAGTTATTTTGTTTTTCATGGCGAATGCCTCCAAGTCCTCTTTCAAGGCTGATGTCATCTCCTCCTTGGTAATTCCGCACAATCCCTCGTATTCAGGGTCAAGCGAAATATCGTTAAGGTTGTTGAGCGCCGAGAATATCGACATCTGCGAGAACTTGGTGATTCCGGTGATGAATATGAAACGCAGCTTGGGGTCGAGTTTCTTGATAGGCGAGAAAAGATTGTTCATCGTGGTGCGCACTTCGTCCTGTTTCTTGTCGTTGTCTATCACATTCAGCATCAGGCTGTCGTACTCGTCGATTATCAGAACTACTTTCTTGCCTGTTTTCTCGTAGGCGGATTCCACGATGTTGCGTAGGCGGATATTGAAAAATGTCTTTTCTTCTATTTCTGGAGCGTCGTATTTTTTCTCGTAAACTTCCAATATGTCGCTGATATTCTTGTTCATATTGTCGTAATTGCAGCTCTTGTCGTCGCTGAAATCAAGGTGTATCACCGGATACTCCACCCATTCAGTCTCCAGCCTCTCCATAGCCAGACCTTTGAAGAGATCCTTCCTGCCCTCGAAATAACTCTTCAAAGTACTGCACAGCAGCGACTTGCCGAATCTCCGGGGCCTTGATAGAAAGATACATTTATACTGAACCAAATTGTAAATTAATTCGGTCTTATCTACATAGACACGGTTTTCTGTTATCAGATCCTCAAATGTCTGTGATCCTATGGAATATCTGCGCGGTGTCATTTTTCGATTTTCGATTTTTTGCAAATATAGCAAATCTATTGGAGTTCACCAAGTAAAAAAATCATGCCTTCAATTTTTTTTTTCATATTTTTTTTCGGATTTATTCTTGTTTTGTGAAAAAAATATTTAATTTTGCCGATAAATGTATTTGTGACTTTTAAACAAAGGGTTTGAAATTTTTTTTGAATATTTATTATACTAAAAACTAAAATTTTATGAAACGTATTTTTTTCTTAGCTGCCCTTGCGATGGGCATGCTTTTGTCGTCTTGCGGCAAGGAGGATGTTGTCCTCAATTATCAGGAGGAGCAGGACTCTGTGGATACAGGCTATGAAGAGCTCCCGCCAGTACAGAACAAGAAGGACCACTACGGCAACTATCTTCAGATGCCCGCCATGCCCAAGAAGGTGGCGGGGCTTCCGGCCAAGCAGGGTATTCTGCCCAACTACCACGCCGAGGGCAAATGGCTTGTGGATGAGAGCGGAAACCATGTTACAATGCACGGATGCTATCAGACTCAGGTGCCCTGGATGACGGGAAACGCCTACGATTCGGGCGACGGCTACAATTACCGCAACGCCGTGAAATGGAGCGGCGAGAACCTGAAGGCCGTGCTGGACCACGGCTGGGAGCTCGATTACGTGCGCCTGCATTTCGATACTTACTGGTTCCTGAACCGCGACGATGTGGATAAGAGCAAGGAGGGCTACAAGTATTTCAACGAGAAGCTCTTCCGCGAGGTTCTGGAAAACCTCTTTGTCCCCGTGATGAAACAGTGCAACAACATGGGGCTGCGCTGCGTAATCCAGTGCGAATATGTGGCCGAGGATGTATTGGAGCTGGGCGACGGTCTCCACC
>JAZUEG010000058.1:0-2081 GCA_045640025.1 Bacteroidales bacterium | reverse complement strand
CCTGGATGCGCTGTTTCATCTGTGCATCGGCCTCACCGATCTGAGCCTCCGAGTTGGCGGCGGCCACCTGGATGCGCTGCTCCTTGCGGGCGTTGGCCTGTCCGATGGCACCCTCTTTCTCCTTTTCAGCCACGATGCGGAGAGCATCATTCTTGGCCTTGGCTGTGGCCTCCTTGCCGAGAGCGTCGATATAGCCGTTCTCGTCGGTGATATCAGTTACGTTTACGTTGATGAGCTTGAGACCAATCTTGCGGAGCTCATGGCCTACAGCCTCCGATACGTTGACGGCAAATTTCTCGCGGTCGCTGTTGATTTCCTCAATCTCCATGGTAGCGATTACCTGACGGAGCTGGCCGATGATGATATCAGATGCCAGATCGTGGATGGTCTTGAGGTTGAGGCCGAGAAGACGCTCGGCGGCGTTGGTCATCACTCCCTCCTCGGTGCTGATACCTACCATGAAACGGCAGGGAACATTCACACGGATATTCTGCTTGGAGAGTGCATTGCGGAGGTCTACGTTGATAGGAATAGGAGTAAGATCGAGGAACTCGAAATCCTGAATAACCGGCCATACAAAAGCGGCTCCACCGTGAATACACTTGGCTGTGCGGTCGCCCGACTGGTTTTTGCCTACCTTACCGTAGACTACAAGAATCTTGTCGGATGGACATCTCTTGTATCTCTTGATAAACCACGACACAAGCAGAAACAAAACCACCAACAAAACAATAACTACTGTTACAATTGTGTCCATAAAATGATTGTGTTTTTAATTGTTTATAATAATTGGTATAAGGTCTTAATTAGAAAAGAATCAGATGTTGTCCAATTTGGGAGGCTCTATGCCGCCGTCGATGGATTCGGGCATACGGGCCACCAGAAGCACATTATCCTCCAGCACATCCAGCACCAGAATCTTGCAGTGAGGTTTCAGCGGAAGTGCATCGTCGGTAACGGCCTCAAAAGTCTTGTATGAATTGTTGACCAGGATCTCCACCTGTCCGCCAGTGGCCATGCTTGCCGGCACGGTAAGGTAAACCTCGCCCGTGCATCCCACAGTCTTGTCCATGGTGAGGGTGTTGTCCTGCTGAAGCCTAAGGAACAATGAGAGCATGTAGGCAGTAGCCATCATTACCACGCCGCCTGCCACAAGGCTCGCAATAATCACGATGGGAAGCGTCCAGCCCGATTTCAAGGCTGACACTCCGCACCATGAAGCTCCCATCAAAAAAGCTATTATGGCCTTGAAACTGAAAATATGGGACAATCCGCCGCCATGACCGCCATCAACGTGAAAATCGGCGTGCACATCGGCATCGGCATCCATGTCGGCAGAGGCATCAGAATCGTGGCCCAAGAGACTCATCAAGAAGTTGACCACAAACACCACTGTTGACACTGCCGCCATTACATAATAAACCTTCAGAGAAGGCTCCTGGCCGTCCCACCACAGATTCAAGCTTTCCATAATAACTTTTTAAGTAATGAAAGATTTTTTAGAAAAAAAACTACTTGTCGGAAGCAGGAATCTTGTAGCCGAGCTGTCCAGCCTCCTCCTTGCCCTTGCGGTCGGTGTAGATTACATTGATGATAATCTCCTGATCCTCAACCTTGTCTACGATGGTAGGATCGATGCAGAGCAGTACCTTGCCCTTCTCGAAATCGCCAATCTTAGACTGCATAGACATGGCAGATACGCCGGCAGGAACGATGTAGCCCACAATCTTCATAGTCTTGGTGGTAGGATTCTCGATTACGAGCTCCTTGGTGATGATCTCCTTGCCAGAGAGCTCCACGTTGAGAACCTTCATCTCAGATACGCTTCTTGTGTAGCCGAAAAGCTGGCTCTCCTCCTCATCGCTCTGAGCCTGACAAGTAAACGAAACGGCAATCATAAGTGCCAGAACAGAAAAAAACTTTTTCATGTTATTAAAAATTTAGAGTGAATAATTAATTTTCAGTTTTTATAACTCAAAAAACTACCGCAATATTATTGAAGATTTTCCAAAAAAAAAATTTTTTTTCAAATATTATGCTTTGTTAACACAAAATTTTAATTACTTTGTACTTTATTTCAG
>JAZUEG010000057.1:0-1609 GCA_045640025.1 Bacteroidales bacterium | reverse complement strand
GGGTCTTGGATGTACGTTTCACCACAAGCTTCTCGGTGCCGTCGCCGCAGTCGATCTCCAGCTCGGGACGGTCGGCGTCGGTCTGAGTATAGCAGTAAGTGTATACCATAATCTTGTATCTGTAGCCTGATATGTGCTGATACACAATCTCTCCGGCCCTGTTGTGGGTGGCATGGCACTCCGAGGCTATTCCAATCAATATTGCAGCAATGAATAATGCTTTCAGTAAAATTTTCATTATTTATTATGATTTATGAAAAAAAATCTTCTTTTAATTTTCACAAAAGTAATCATTTTTTTAATTTTATGCCGTTAAATATATTAAAAAAATAATTAGCAGATTTTTCAATATGTCAGATACTACCAACTATACTCTGTATCAGGAGCTAAGCAACGATGATTTGAGTTTTGTGTATTTAGGCAAATTCGATAACTCCATACTTGGATTCGCTACCGAAATCCTGAAGGGCCACATGACCCTGAGCGACGATTCGGAGGGCAAGAAAAACAAGCTCTCGTTTCTCATGATAGAGAGTTTTCAGAATATACTCCGCTATGGACTGTCGGGCCGTGCCGAGGATGTAACCTCGGGCGAGATCTTCGTGGTGCGCAAGTATCGCGGAAGCTATTACATCACCACCGGCAACTATGTGGAAAACAGCCGTATAGACATGATGCGCGAGCGTCTGGATACAGTAAACACACTATCGCACGACGAGCTGAAAAAACTCTTTATAGCCACACTCCAAAACAAGAAACTATCCAAGGAAGGCGGCGCCGGACTCGGATTCATGGAGATGGTGCGCAAGACCAAGGAGAAACTCGATTTCGATTTCGTAAGGCTCGACGACGAGAGGTCGTTCTTCTATTTCCAGCTCAGGCTCAAGGACAATCCCGAGGACGAATCGCCGGCACTGCCCATCCAGCGCACCAAATACCTGAAACAGGTGATGGAACTCAGCGGCAGATACATAGCCATGCAGGGCGATTTTACCCAGGCCGCCATCAATCCGATACTCTCCATGGCCGAAAACAACATCTGCGACGAGACCCTCAAGACTCAGCGCAAGGTTTACCACATACTCGTGGAGATGCTCCAGAATATCGCCAAACACGCCAAGGTATCAGCTAAAGGCCGTCACGAGGGAATATTCTCAATGGGAGTAAAGGACGGATGTTTCGTAGTGAGCGCATCAAACGGCATAGAGCCAGCTAATGGCGACAAATTGATAGCCTACATCGAAAAACTGAACTCAATGCAGAAAGACGAGCTCGACGCCTATTATAAAAAGGTGTTGCGCGAGGGCCACGACGACGAGACTATTTTCTCCGGCCTCGGCCTTATCGACATAGCACGCGACAGCAAGATACGTATAGGATACAATCTTACGGATTTGGATGATGAGACAAGGCTTTTGTCGATGTCGGCATCGCTTTAGCTGATTTTCCAAATATTATTAATTATTTTGCAACATTAGGCAAAATATTTGCATTTTAAAATTAATTGATTAATTTTGCAAAAGCAATTTTGGATAAAATGATTGAGAAACTATATTTAGAAGCTACCGCCACTACACCAAGGATAGTGCTGGACAAGCAGGATAACAAG
>JAZUEG010000056.1:0-7524 GCA_045640025.1 Bacteroidales bacterium | reverse complement strand
CGACAACCTCCTGCTCGATGAGCCTACCAACGACCTCGACCTCGATACAGTAAACTGGCTGGAGAGCTACCTCTCCAACTTCGACAAGACCGTGCTCATAGTATCGCACGACCGACACTTCCTCGACAGCGTATGTACCCACACTGTGGATATCGACTATCAGAAGATTACCCTCTTTGCCGGAAACTACAGCTTCTGGTATCAGAGCTCTCAGCTCGCACTCCGTCAGCAGGCCCAGCAGAACAAGCGCGCCGAGGAGAAGAAGAAAGAGCTCGAGGAGTTTATCCGCAGATTTGCGGCTAATGTGGCCAAGAGCAAGCAGACCACATCGCGCAAGAAGATGCTCGAGAAACTCAATATCGACGAGATTAAGCCTTCCACCAGAAGATACCCGGGCATCATATTCACACCGGACCGCGAGCCGGGCAACACAATCCTATCCGTAAAGGGCCTTACAGCCAAGGTGGGCGACGATGTGCTCTTCAAGGATCTGGACTTCACAATAGAGAAGGGCGACAAGTGCGTGTTCCTCTCTCACGACCCACGCTCCATGACAGCCCTCTTCGAGATTATCACCGGACATCAGAAGCCTGAGGCCGGCACATACGAGTGGGGACAGACCATCAATACTGCATACCTCCCATTGGACAACAGCGAGTTTTTCCAGAAGGACATCTCGCTCAAGGACTGGCTCGCACAGTTCTCCGACGATACCACCGAGACATACCTCCGCGGATTCCTCGGCAAGATGCTCTTCTCCGGCGAGGAAATCTTCAAGAAATCCAATGTACTCTCGGGAGGCGAGAAGATGCGATGCATGATAGCCCGCATGATGCTCGAAAACGCCAACTGCATGATTCTCGATACTCCTACCAACCACCTGGACCTCGAGAGCATCCAGTCGTTCAATAATACCCTCATCAACTTCAAGGGCATTATCCTGATGTCGAGCCACGACCACGAGTTTATCCAGACCATCAGCAACCGTATCATAGAGCTTACTCCTAATGGCATTATTGATAAGCGCATGGATTACGACGACTACATTGTGGACGAGAAGATTCAGCAGCGCCGTGCCGAACTCTACGCTAAATAAGAGCTATTGATACTATATATTAAACAGACAACGCGCACAGCCGGCGGATACCATGATGTCGGCTGCGCGCTTTTTGTATGCAGATACAGGTAACTGAAAATGAAATTAGCAGACTACATCAAGAGCCGCAAGACAGCCACATCACCATCGGGCAATGATATCAGCACTGATATGGCCCTGATATCGCACTACATGCACAACCGCGGCACATCGGCCGGACAAAAGTACATAAGGGGCGCTCAGGCATACAATGCCCTGATCTGCCGCGATATCGATACGCCAATCTCTGATGACGATGCGCAGAGTTTCCTTCAGGGAATCACCAGCGAATATCAGCCCGTTGATAATCCGAGGTTCACATTCATAGACCTCTTTGCCGGTATAGGCGGATTCAGGCTTTCGATGCAGAAATTCGGCGGCAAGTGCGTGTTCTCGTCGGAGTTTAATCCCAACGCGCAGAAGACCTACAGCCTCAATTACGGCGATGTGCCTTTTGGCGATATCACGTTGCGCGCCACCAAGGACTGCATTCCCGATCAGTTTGATATATTATGCGGCGGTTTTCCGTGTCAGGCATTCTCGATAGCCGGATATCAGAAAGGTTTCGAGGATACCAGGGGAACTCTCTTCTTCGATATTGCCGAAATAATCAAGGAGCACAGGCCCAAGGCCGCATTCCTGGAAAACGTGCGCAACCTCGAGGGCCACGACAGCGGAAAGACTTTCGCCGTAATACGCCAGACTCTCGACGACCTCGGTTACGAGGTTTACCACAAGGTGATTAACGCCTGCGAATACGGCAACATTCCGCAGACCCGCGCCAGAATCATGATTGTGGCCATCAGCCGCGATCAGGTGCCGGCATACAGGGATTTCAAGTTTCCCGAGCCAGTGGAGCTCACCAGGACCATCCACGACTGCATACAGCCCGGCCCCAAGGACAGCAGATACTATTACCGCCCGGGCCACATCTATTACGACCGTCTTGCCGAGGGCATGACATCGCAGGATACCATCTATCAGTGGAGGCGCGTCTATGTGCGCGAAAACAAGAACAATCTCTGTCCTACCCTTACGGCAAACATGGGAGGCGGCGGCCACAATGTTCCGCTCATCCTCACCGCCGACGGCATCCGCAAGCTTACTCCCAAGGAGTGCCTCAATTTCATGGGATATCCCGAGGATTTCAGCTTCCCCGATTCCATCTCCGAATCGGCCAAATACATGCAGGCCGGCAATTCGGTGGTGGTGCCCATGATGGCCCGCGTGGCAGAGCAAGTAGTAAAAATCGCCATTAGCTGATACAAAAAAATATAAACACCAATAAAAAGACATGAGCACAGCATTGATACTCACCATCATAGCATTGTATCTGGCAATGCTGGTGGTTGTTAGCTATATTACAACCAAGAAAAAGAACGACAGCAAATCTTTCTTCACCGGCAGCAGGCAGAGCCCCTGGTATGTGGTGGCCATCGCCATGGTGGGCACATCCATTTCGGGAGTCACTTTTATAAGTGTGCCGGGCATGGTGGGCGCGTCGCAGTTCGGATATTTGCAGATGGCGCTGGGTTTTGTGGCTGGATATTTTGCCATAGCCTATGTGCTGCTTCCGCTGTATTACAAGCTGAATCTCAGCAGTATATACACATACCTCGACCAGCGTTTCGGCAATGGAAGCTACAAGGTGGGCGCTGGGTTCTTCCTCATAAGCAAGTTTCTGGGCTGCGGTGTCAGGATGTACCTTACGGCTATAGTATTGCAGCTGATAGTGTTCAATGGTCTTGGCGTTCCGTTCTGGCTGAATGTGGCGGTCACCATGCTCGTGGTGTGGCTGTATACGTATAGGGGAGGAGTCAGGACTCTTGTGTGGACCGATATGATACAGACTCTGTCGCTGATAATGGCCGTGGTGCTCTGCATCTGGTATGTGATGAAACAGCTGGGCCTCGATTTTTCGGGCATGGTGAGCTCCATCGCCGACAGCGGAATGTCGAGAATCTGGTATTTCGACGATCCCAACGACCGCCAGTATTTCTTCAAGCAGTTTTTTGCGGGAATGTTTACCACCATCGCCATGACCGGCCTCGACCAGGACATGATGCAGAAGAATCTCAGCTGCAAGACCTTGAAAGACGCCCAGAAGAATGTGGTGAGCTACGGCTTCAGCTTTCTGCCCGTCAATCTGCTTTTTCTCGCGCTGGGTGTGCTGCTCTATAAATACGCCTCTCAGCTGGGGCTATACGACGGCGCACAGCTCGTGGATATTTCGGGTCATCAGCTGAAACCCGACGAATTGTTCCCCTACCTTGCCACAGGCACTGGCGCCGATGGAGCGCAGTTCCTGCCCGTGGTGGTGAGTGTGCTCTTTGTGGTGGGGCTCATTGCGGCGGCGTTCTCGTCGGCTGGATCGGCCGTTACGGCGCTTACCACTTCTTTTACTATTGATATTCTTAGAGCTGATACCCGACAGGATGAGGCTCAGCTGGCCCGCACGCGCAAGATTGTGCATATCTGCAATGCCGTGGTGATGGGTCTGCTTATCTACTCATTCTCCGTAATTGGCAACAACAGCGTGATAGATGCCGTATATGTGGTGGCCAGCTATACTTACGGGCCATTGCTGGGTCTCTATTTCTTTGGCCTGTATACCAGACGCGTGGTGCGCGACAGGTGGGTTCCGCTCATCTGCGTGATGTCGCCGGTTATCTGTCTGATATTGAGCCTCAACAGCGCCGATTGGTTCGGCGGCTACAAGATGGGCTACGAGCTTCTGCTCTATAATGGCGGCATTACCGCGCTTGGCCTGCTGATAGCGTCTTCCTCAGCTCCAGCTCCTGAGAGCGGAAAGTGTCCTTCATCAAATTAAATTCGGCCAGTTTCTCGGGTGTGAGGTTGCTGTCGGAGTTTTTGCCCCATCGGCGGCAATAGTACAGCACATCGTAAATCCTTGATACTCTGTATTGCCGGCTTAGGCGCAGGCAGAGGTCGTAGTCTTCGCCGTAGCTTACGTTCTTGAAAGGGTTTTGCCTTACGAGCTCGGTGAGGTAGCATCTCGGCGCGCCAAAACCGTTTACCCTGAGCGCATTGTTGGCTCCGTTGTGCTGAGTGTATTCGCGGTGGTCTATTATTATGTCGTTCAGCGGATGCAGGTTGATGTCGGTAAGCCGGTAGCTTCCTATCAGCACTCCGCAGCGGTCTTCCATGAACTTGTCCACTATCTGCTGCAGTGTGTTTGGCGATGAGTATACATCGTCGCTGTCGAGCTGTACGGCTATGGCTCCGCATTCGGGGCTCTGTATTCCTATGTTCCAGCATCCGCCTATTCCGATGCCCGGGCCGGTGGTCTCTATCACGTGCAGCCGGCTGTCCTCGGCCATACACCTATTTAATATATCTCTTGTGGGCTTTTGGCTCTGGTTGTCCACCACTATCACATTGTATTCAAAATCAGTCTTTTGGCTCAGTGCCGAGTGTACTGCGTCGGCTATCACCTCGGGGCGGTCTTTTACGGGGATTATCACCGATGCGCGCCGTGGATATTTCGCCATCAGTTGCCTGAAATTTCCCACGCCATCAGCTGCCGGGATTATGTATCCGCCGGTCATCCTGAGGTACTTGGTGAATACGGCCTCGGCCTCTATCTGGTATTCGCGGTTGCGCGGGTCGCAGTAGGCGAAGTGCGCGCTCTCAAAGTCGTGGTTTTCTTTTTCAGCTGATACAAGACTTCTGTCGGCCCTCACTATGGGGCCTAGGGTCTGCATCATGAGCCTGAAGTCGTAGAATCCAGCCAACTTGATATCAGCTGATACGTTTCCTATGGCCTTGGCAGCTAATACGTTGTCTATGAGAACTGCCGGGCCGAAGTCGAAATCGTCGCGCACCGATCCGCTGCAGAATGTGGCGAGGCTGTGGTACATGATGGCGGCTCCATTGGGGTCGGGCATAGGGCTGGCGGGGCGCGATGCCTGGCTTGATAGTATAAGGAGTGTGTATCCGCCGCCGGCCTGGGCAAAATATTCCTTGATGGCGCCGGCCTGCCTGATGTCTATGAGCTGCGCGCCCGGCCATCTATCGGCCACCGGGGCGCATGTATGTGATATTGCTATTCTTATGTTTGAGCTTTTCATGGATTGAATTTTTAAATCTGTGCAATATTACAAAAAAATTAAAAAATAATTGCAAATAAATTTGGTTAATGCACGAAATTTGCATAATTTAGGCGTGTGCATCATACCAATCGGGAAATGATTTTTTTTGAGTGCTTTCCCCAAGAACGCTGTTCCAATGTCTTGTTTTCCGGTTGCTATGCTGCGGCTCGGGTGCCTGCGCTGATGCATGGACCTTGTTTTTTTAAAAGTACTAATTCTTAATAATTTTTTATATGGCAACAGTAAACTTACCACCTAAATCACGCGTAGAGTGGAGCAAGCTGATTAGCGGAGAGATAGACCACAAGTTCAAGAACTATGTGCTTCAGATTCGTATTTATCAGATGCGCAAGGATATCTCTATGGGCAAGATGACACTTTCTAACGCTGTGGACCAGCTTTATGAACTCTGCTGCAAGTACTCGCTTGCTGTGCAGGTAGATTGCAAGGAGATTTTCAAATCCTGGTAATATTGTCATCAGGTTGTTTATATTCTTTTACTAAATTACTTAAACGGAATTAAATATAATGGAAAACAAATTATATACAAAGGCTGAAGTTATCGACTTCATCAACTCTGGCAGAGTAATGCTTCTTTCAGGCAGCGAGAAGGCTCTTTCTGGTCTTCCTGCCGGCAAATGGATTGGTGGTACCACACCTTATTTTATGGATGGCGTGGGCAAGGTAGAGGAAGAGAAGATCTTCGTGGATGATTTTACCCTTATCGCCAAGAACTCGAAACTCGAGGTTTTTGATTCTTCAAATATTCAGGATATCGCCAAGAAGGGCTACGCAAATGGCTTTATCGTGATGACAGTGCCTATCGACAGCGATGTATATTTCCAGTTCTCAGACCATTCGCTGGAGTACGAGGATATCTACAACAATCCTCTCGTAGGTTTTGTATCTTGCTGCAAGTTCGAGGATTTCGGCAATGTGCAGACTTACTCGGTATCGGGTATCGACGGCAAGCTCGTAGGCGACAAGGCCGTGGCCCTCTATGTGGAGCTTCCTGACCACCTTACAGCGCGCACAGAGATCATGAATTTCGATACCATCGACGAGAACACTTCTAAGGTGGTATTCCCAAAGACCTCGTTTGTACAGAGCGACTGCCTGATAGACGGCAAGCCCGGCAACATCTCCGACTATTTCGAGAATGTGGTGAAGGCCAAGCTCGGCAGCTACACTCAGATGATTACATCTCAGAATGGCGCGCTCATCAACCGCGATCCGCGTGTGGTAAATACCAAGACCGGCGAGACTTCGTTCTTCTCTCCTGTATACGCCGGCGACGAGTATTACCTCGTAAAGAACGGCAGCGACTATTTCCAGATGTTCAACGACAACCTCAAGAGCAAGACTTCGGACGTGGTGACATGTCTCTCATGCATCTCTTACTATTTCGGTGGCAATTTTGAGGGCCGCAGCATCTGCAAGAACGGCGTTTACGCTTTCGGCGAGATTGCTTATCAGCTGCTCAACAAGACTATCGTAACTCTCGAGATCGACCACAACTAATAACAGGATTTATTAACAATAATTGAAGGGCGCTTACGGAAAATATCCGGAGCGCCTTTTTTCGTTTTGTCGTGAGTTCTACGAAATTTTTTAGAACGCAGATTATAATAGATTAACGTCGGTTCGACGAATTATTATTATTTCGCCTACGGCGTTATTATAAAACATAAATTATCACGAATTAACATAAATTGGTCAAAAATTTTTCTCATTATGAGTAATTTATGAAAAATTCGTGTCAATTTATGATAATTTATGTAAAAAAAACTAAAAAACAAAAAAGCCCCGGTGACGTGCAATCGCCGGGGCCCAAAAAATAGAGGGATATAAATAAAGAGAATTACATACTGTGTTTTTACTGAGCCAGATCCACCTCAAGTGTCACTATGGTCTTGTTGAGCAGCTGATAGCCGATCTCACCGAATGTGTACACGCCGTTGTAGTCGATGTGCTGATATTCGAAATCTCCCATCAGGAAGTATGATGTGCATGAGAAACATGCTATCACGTCGGTCTTCTTGCTCAGGTTGTCGTTGAAGGCTCGTATGTAGTTTTTGTTTGGTTTTACGATGTAGTACTCGTCGTTGGCGTATGCCGGCGAGAAGAACGAGACAATTCCCTTGTTGGTATCCACGCATTTGATGTCCCTGTTTACGAGGGCGCCGTTCTGCGATGTTATCAGCTGGGGGTAGTGTCCCAATTTGTCTTTTACTTCTTCCAGATAGTTGGCTATATTGCCTGGCTTGCCGTCTATCA
>JAZUEG010000055.1:0-7534 GCA_045640025.1 Bacteroidales bacterium | reverse complement strand
GAAGACCGTAGATGAGCTTAAGACCGAGGCTATCAGCCGCATACGCGAAAACTACAACGACTGGATGAAGCGTATAGCCGGCATCAAGACCGAGGACTACACCGCATTTTTCTTCAATTCGATAATATCGGCCTGCGACCCCCATTCCGACTACATGCCGCCTGCCGACAAGACCAATTTCGACATTCAGATGTCGGGAAAATTTGAGGGCATAGGCGCCACACTCCAGAGCAAGAACGGACAGACCAAGGTGACCGACATAATACCAGGAAGCGCCAGCTGGCGACAGGGCGAGCTCGAGGTGGGCGATATCATCATGATGGTGGCCCAGGGCGACGATATCCCAGTGGATATCAGCAACATGAACCTCGACGAGGCAGTACAGCTGATACGTGGAAAAAAGGGCTCTACCGTAAAACTTACCGTAAAAAAAGTGGACGGATCGGTCAAGGTGATCCCCATTGTGCGCGATGTGGTGATAATAGAGGAGACCTACGCCAAATCGTCGATCCTGAGCGCTCCCGGCTCCAATACCAAGATAGGATACATCTACCTGCCCAAATTCTACGCCGATTTTCAGGACGCCAATGGACGTTTCTGCTCCAAGGACGTAAAGACCGAGCTCAACAAGCTGAAGGCCAACAACGTAAGCGGCGTAATCCTGGACCTCCGCAACAACGGCGGCGGAAGCCTCATTGACGTTGTGGATATGTCGGGCCTCTTTATCTCCAGCGGTCCCATCGTTCAGGTGCGCACCCGCGAGGCTCAGGTTTCTCAGCTCAAGGACAAGGACGAATCCATAACATACGGCGGTCCGCTCGTGGTGCTCATCAACTGTTTCAGCGCCTCGGCATCCGAGATTCTCGCCGCCGCGCTCCAGGACTACGACCGCGCCATCATCATCGGCAGCAAGTCTTCTTTCGGCAAGGGTACCGTGCAGAGTGTCATCGACTTCGACCGCGTAACTGTAAGCAATTATCTAAAGCCACTGGGCGCCATGAAAATAACAATCCAGAAATTCTACCGCATATCCGGCGGCACCACACAGCTGCAGGGAGTAATCCCCGATATCGTAATTCCTGATTCATACGCATACATGGAGGTGGGAGAGAAGGAGCTCCACAACGCCCTCAAGTACGACGTGATAAAGCGCGCCGACTATCAGAAATGGAAACCCGAATACCACCGCAGCAAGGTGATCTCGGCCAGCAAGTCGCGCGTCAGCTCCAATCCAGTTTTCCGCCAGATCGACGAGAACGCCAAGCGCCTCAAGAAACGCTCCGACGAGAGCTGCTATTCGCTCAACTACGACAAGTACAGCGCCTACCAGCAGATGCTCGAGTCCGAAAACGAGAAATACAGCAAGATAGGAAAAGACAAGACCGGCATCTCTGCCACATTCCTCTCGCAGGACAAGGCCTCTGCCGCCGGCGACACCATCAAGACCGCCAAATTCACCAAGTGGTTTGATGAGCTCGAAAAAGACATCTACATCCTGGAAGCCGTAAACGTAATCAACGACATGCAGCAGAAGTAGCTTTTTTCAGCTGATGGCGTGTTGTTTTTCACCGTATCAGCTGATGGCGAGTTATATTTTTTGCATATCAGCTGATGGCGAGTAATATTACCTGCGCATTAGCTGCAAAAAACAAATAATTAAACTAAATTTCACACAGAATATATGGTGCAAAGGGATTTTTTTTAAGACCTTTGCACCATAATTTTTATCAAACAACATAGAATATGAGCAAGAGCAAACTTACCAAAATTGTAGCGACAATCTCTGACCGCCGCTGCGACGTCGATTTTATACAATCCCTCTACGATGCCGGAATGAACGTGGCCCGTATCAATACCGCACACGCCGATTTTGACGCTGTGCGCCAGATGGTTGCGAATATCCGACAGGTATCCAAGACCATTGGAATAATGATAGACACCAAGGGACCCGAGATCCGTACCACAATGGCCGGCGACGGTTTTGATGTAACAGAGGGTGATTTTGTATATTTCCTCGGTGATACCGAGAAGGTTTGCGAGCCCGGCATCATATACGTAAACCGCATAGGATTCGAGAACGACGTGCCTATGGGCAAGAAAATCCTCATCGACGACGGCGACATCGCATTCCAGACCGTAGCCCGCGACGAGAACGGCCTCAAGTGCAAGGTCCTGAATTCAGGCAAGATAAAGTCGCGCAAGTCGGTAAACGTGCCCGGAGTGGCCATCAAGCTTCCATCGCTCACCGAGAAAGACCGCAAGTTCATCCAGCTCGCCATCGAGGAAGACCTCACATTCATAGCGCACTCATTTGTACGCAGCAAGCAGGATGTGCTTGATATTCAGGAGATTCTCGACAAGGCAAACAGCAAGATAAAGATTATCGCTAAGATAGAGAACCAGCAGGGTGTCGACAACATCAACGAGATTTTGGACTACGCATACGGCATCATGATTGCCCGTGGCGACCTCGGCATAGAGATAGAGGCCGAGCGCATCCCTGCCATCCAGAAGGAGCTTAACCGTACTGCCATCAACCGTCTGAAGCCTGTAATCGTGGCCACCCAGATGCTCCACACAATGATAAACAATCCACGCCCTACACGTGCCGAGGTGAGCGACGTGGCCAATGCCATCTACGACGGCGCCGACGCTGTAATGCTCTCGGGCGAGACCGCATCGGGCCAGTATCCAGTGGAGGCCGTTAAGACCATGTGCAAGATTGCCCTCGAGGTGGAGGCCATCAAGCAAAAGCTCAACGAGAACACCCATCCCGTACACGTGAAGAGCGAGATTTCGGAGTTCCTCAGCAAGCAGGCAGTTCACGCCTCTGTGGAGCTTGATGCACGCTGCATAATCGCCGACTCGTTTTCAGGAACCACAATCCGCAACCTTGCCGCATACCGTGGCGCAAAGCCTATCTACGCCATGTGTTACAATGAGAACGTGGTCCGCGAGCTGGCTCTCTCATACGGTGTATACGCCCACAGCGTACGCCTCAACCGCTGCGTGGACGATTTTATCCAGAGCTCGGTATCATTTGTTATCAACAAGCAGTACGCCGAGATCGATGACAAGGTGGTTCTCCTGGCCGGCAGCTTTGGCAAGGGCAACTCCGCCACACTCATCGAGATCAACTATTGCCACAATTTGGTAAAGAGATATTAATCACAATCAAAATACAAACAAAATGAAAAACACAAAAGTTTTTGGCTTTTTGAGTCTCGGAATGGTGCTTGCCGCCAGCCTTACATTATCATCATGCGGCGGTGCCAAGACACAGAACAGCGATTCTACAGAGCCTGAGAAAGCTAATACAGAATCGTCAGCATCCGTGGCCGAGGAGAGCTCCTATACCGACCTGAAATTCTTCCAGCTCCGCGGACCTGTCAAGAACCTCAAGGTAGGCGATTTCGAGGAGAGCGACAACTACACATTCTACGAGTTTACCGGCGACGGCCGTCTCTACACAGTGGATGGCGACAAGACCATGTTTACCCGCAAGCAGGCCGAGCGTGTCTATATTGAAGAGGAGGACATTTTTGCCGATCTTCCAATCTACAAGCGCGACAATGACGGCAATATCAGCGAGATAGAGTTCATGGAGAGCGCACAGGAATATAAGTGGGAAAATGGCCGTGTGGCATCTTACAAGTGGTTTTGCGAGGGCACCGAAGGTCAGATAACCTACACCTACGATTCCAATGGCGACGTCATAAAGTTGACCGAGGTATGTGGCTCAGAGGGCGAGGAATTGACGGAGGAGAGCTCGGTTGAGTACAAGATCATCAAGCGTGACTCTCACGGCAACTGGATAGAGCGCGAGGTAATCTGCGAGGACCCATACACCGAGAAGCGCGCCATCGAATACTACGAGTAGGATTTGTTCTTGGCTTTTTAAATATAAATCACCACTTATCGCAGTGTAATTTTTCGGATAGCAGTGCGATAAGTGGTGATTTTTGATTATATTACGACGTTTCGTGTTGTTTTACCGGTGGCATCCGTTGGACGTATGCCATCGGCTAATAATGGTATTGCTCGGAGGGCAAGGGGGCTATTCATCAAACAAATCCTCTGCAACAACCTCACTATCCACTATTGTCTTGTGGATTCCATCGGCAACGCCAAATGTTGTTATGAAAGTGTTTAACAGACTTGCCGTGGTCTTGGTGCTTTCCTTGAATGTTGTCATTCGTTCCCGCAATCTATTCTCATAGTCGGCAGTGATTTTATATGGGGAAACGCTGAACTTGATTTCACACAAATTTATGAAATGGTCGGCACGGCTTATCAGAAGGTCAATCTGTCCGCCTTTTGAATTTTCGCTTGGAGTGCTCCTCCAGGATGAGGCCGAGGTCGAAATGCCTGAGATACCAAGTTTTTTCCTGATTTGAGGCAGATGACACAGACACACCCTCTCAAAGGCTGTTCCTTGCCAAGATTCTACGGCAGAGGAATTGAAGTTTCTGCTCCACCATTGCTCGTCCTTTGAATCGTTTGATTCGATGAACTTGTAATAAAACAATGTGTAAAAATCAGATAACTTGTACATTACGCCCTTGCTCTTGTTTCCAAATTGCTGATACGAGACTACAAAATCGCAACGGATAAGGTTTTTCAAGACAATGGACAGACGGCTTCCGTCCAGCTTTATCTTTTTTGATATCTGATCGAAGGTGAGTCCTTCTTTGTTCTTGAACAACAGATTTACAATCTCCAGATATTTGTCGGCCTTGCTGAAAATCGCGTTGTACAATTCATCGAATTCTATTTTTAGTTCTCCGTTGTTGCGGAAAAACAATCTGTCGATGTTAGCTATTATTGTCTCTTTGGGGTCAAGAAGGCTCAGATAGAATGGGATTCCTCCCATTATCATATATAATTGTAGTATCTGATATTTGCCAATATTGAATCCTCTGTTGATGAGATACTCCTCAGTTTCGTGCAATGTAAACGGGCGCACGTATATGTTGTGGGTGATACGGGCGTGGAGTCCTCCCGTATTTTCCACGATTTTGTCCATCATCCACGATGAGGCAGAGCCTGTAGCTACGAAAACGATATCGTCACGGCGGGCGCCCCAGCCATTCCAGAACATTTCGAGACTTTCCAGAAAATCTGACTGTGGAGTATCTATCCAAGGCATTTCGTCGATAAACACAACCTTTTTCCTGTCTTTTGGCAAAGATTCAAGGAATTCTTCCAATGCGTCGAAAGCGTCGGTCCAGTCCTTGAATTTGGGCTGAGTTTCCAATTGTGCAGCCTTCTTGATCGCTTTGGCAAATCCACGCAATTGTTTGTCCTTGCTTAGACGGTATCCGCCCACATACGAGAAGTCGTAGTTGCCGCCAAAGAAACTATCAACAAGGAATGTCTTGCCCACGCGCCTTCTTCCGTAAACAATTACGAATTCAGAGCGGTTGGAATCCATACACCTCTTAAGTTCTCCAAGTTCCTGATTTCTGCCTATTATCCTTTGCATAACTGTTGTGTTTTTCTGTCGCAAATATACACAAAAATATTTTCCCGAAAACAAAAAAATCGGACCTTTTTATACTAAATCTCACTTTTTAGACCACATTTAGTACAAAAAGGTCGGGTATTTCTAAGGATAGTTTACTTTTTTTGGGTGTGGTGGATTTGGGGAATTACGCCGTTGCCCAGCCGAATCTTGAGATTATCTCAGTTAATAATGGCTTGTCTGAGATTGGTACTTCCAATGTGATTTTCTCCAATTTGTCGCCTTCGTGATAAAATCCGGGAGCGGGGAGTTTTGACTCGTCCAATTGTTTGTTTGTGAGTTTCTCGCATTTCAACTTTTGGTTTTCCATACACATATCAAATAATGTGTTGTCCTCAGAATTGGTGAAGATTGAGCGCAAATCGATTTTGCCGGAAAGAAATTGAGACAATCTGGCGTCAGAAATTTTAACTCCAGTGTATTTACAAGTAGGCTCGTCGTTGTATAATACGCACAAAAACCTTGTCCCGAAAATATCCTTTGCTGTGATAATTTGCGGAACGTCGTAAAACTCAATTATCTTGTCGATTGTCAAGTAGTTTGTCATAGTTCATACCATTCCATATAAAATAAATTTTAGCCAAAAATATGATTTTATTTTGTTATCCGCAAATTTAATGTTGTCTTTTTGAGTTATTTCCCCGAAAACAAAAAATCTGATCTTTTTGTACTAAATGTGGGTTTAAAAATGAGATTTAGTACAAAAAGGTCCGATATTTATAAGAATAGTTTACTTTTGCATTTTAATGGTGGTTAGATATGTGGGATTTATATTTCGCGGAACGACACGCAGGTCGCGGAACGACACGCAGGTCGTTCCCTACGGGGTGTTCCGTTTATTATGTAATGGCGGGCACTTAGGCCCGCGGAAGACAGATTGTTGTGGGCGCTATTTTTGTTTGTTTTTAGAAAATGAATTATATTTGCGTTGGTATTATAAAAATAATTGATTATGATTTTCCCACAAAGAAAGAAATTAAGGTTGGAAGGATATGATTATTCTCAAAGAGGATTGTATTTTGTCACGATTTGTATTAATCATCGTAAAAATCTCTTTGGATCAATTCATAATGGTGTTTTGACATTGAATCCTGCCGGTGAAATGTCTATTAGATGGTATCTTGAATTGCAAAACAAATATCCAAATGTAAAATGTCTTGAATATGTGGCAATGCCTAATCATTTTCATTGTGTAATCCATATTACAGAACAACTTGACAACACATTGGATGATATTATGCAATGGTATAAAACAATGACCACAAATGAATATATCAGAGGTGTCAAGGAATTGGGATGGCAACGTTTTGACGGCAAATTGTGGCAGAAGAGCTATATTGACAGAATCATAAAATCTCAAGATATGTATTGGACAATCGCCGATTATATAAACAACAATCCAATCAATTGGAAAGAGGATAGATTCTTTGTGGAATAACGTAATCTGTTTTTTGCGGGCCTGCGTGCCCGCAATTATAATTAAAAAGGTGACTTTGTAGGGAACGACCTGCGTGTCGTTCCGAAAAGGATAATTCTTCATGTGTCAATAAATTGAACGAGATATATTTACGGAACGACACGCAGGTCACGGAACGACACATAGGTCGTTCCCTACAAGTCGTTCCTTTTTTTTCGTAATAGCGGGCACATAGGCCCGCGGAAAACAGATTCTGGTGTGCGCTATTGGTTTTTCTCATTTCCTTTTTTTTGTCAAAAAATCGAACAAAATCAATTGTTTTTTGGTCATTTTTCACTATTCTTGAAAAAATCCGCAAAAAAGTGTTAAAAAAATTTGCTCTTCTCATTAATCTTGTTTAAAATTGCGGTGTATAAACAATACATTAGCAGAAATAATAGAAATGTAAGTTATACATAACATATTAATCGTACTACAAAGCCGAATTGCTCCGACTTCGAAATCTGCAAAATTTCTTTCACATGGAGGCGAATTGGTTGCGTGTCGGTCTACGCTATATAGTGTGGGCCGTTACGTGCTATTTGTCCATGTGT
>JAZUEG010000054.1:0-2014 GCA_045640025.1 Bacteroidales bacterium | reverse complement strand
TGTGTAGCACATGGAAGAGCGATGTCACACTTGATGCCCCATGGACGCTGACCCTCGAGGTACTCAACACCTGCGAAGTTCTCAGCATACTCCTTGATACGGCCACGACGTACGTTCTTGAGATCCATGATCCAAGCGAGCTTCTCAGCTGTGATACCGTCCTTATCGTATACTGTACCGTTAGAGTCAGACATAGAAACAACCTTAGCGCCGAGCTGGAGAGCCTTCTCAACAGCGTACTGAGCAACGTTACCTGAACCAGAAACTGTTACTACCTTGCCAGCGAAAGAGTCACCCTTAGTAGCGAGCATCTCAGATGCGAAGTAAGCTACACCGTAACCAGAAGCCTCAGGACGGATGAGTGAACCACCCCAGCCAAGACCCTTACCGGTAAGAACGCCGGTAAACTCGTTGCGGAGTCTCTTGTACTGACCGAAGAGGTAACCGATCTCACGGCCACCTGTTCCTATATCACCAGCTGGAACGTCGGTATCAGCGCCGATGTGCTTAGAGAGCTCAGTCATGAAGCTCTGGCAGAAACGCATTACCTCGTTGTCTGACTTGCCCTTAGGATCGAAGTCAGAACCACCCTTACCACCACCCATTGGGAGTGTTGTGAGAGAGTTCTTGAATACCTGCTCGAAAGCGAGGAACTTCAAGATACCAAGGTTTACAGTTGGGTGAAGACGGAGACCGCCCTTGTAAGGTCCGATAGCGCTGTTCATCTGGATACGGAAACCACGGTTGATCTGGATCTCGCCCTTGTCATCAATCCATGGAACGCGGAACATGATAACGCGCTCTGGCTCTACCATTCTCTCGAGGATCTTGGCAGCCTTGTACTTAGGATTCTCGTCGATGTACTCCATAAGAGACTCAACAACCTCCTTAACAGCCTGGTGGAACTCGGTCTCACCTGGGTTCTTGGCGATAACCTTCGCCATGAAGTCATTTACTTCCTTCTGTGTTTGTGCAGACATGGTAATATGTTTTAAAAGTTTTTAAATAGTTTCGTTTGTAAGTCTTTTCTTAAGACATTGCAAAGATATGCTATATTATCCGAATTGCAAAAATTGTTTTGGGGTATTTACGTAATTTACGTATATTTTTTTTTCATAGTAGCTAATGGCGAATAAATATACGTACTTACATATATAGAAAAATTATGCATTTCACGTATGCAGAAAGATTTTTTTATCTCAATTATTTGGATTAATCCAAATTTTTACTACCTTTGAGAAAACTTAAAAACCAAAAACCATTATGAACAGCACAACACCAATTCCAGACTCAGAGCTGATGCTGAATGACGACGGCTCGATATTCCACCTCCACCTCCTGCCCGGCGACCTGGCCGAGAACATAATCCTCGTGGGCGATCAGGACAGATGCGATGTGGTGGCCAAATACTTTGATACAATAGAACTTACCAAGCAGAACCGCGAGTTCCGCACCATAACCGGCACCAAGAACGGCAAACGCATCTCCGTGGTATCCACCGGAATAGGCACCGACAATATAGACATCGTGCTCACCGAGCTCGACGCAATCGTGAACATCGACCTCAAGACTCGCCTGCCGAAGCCCGAGCACACCACCCTCAATATGATAAGGATAGGCACCTGCGGAAGCCTTCAGCCCGACATTCCGGCCGGCACACCGGTAGTTACCGCGATATCAGGCGGAATGGACGGACTGCTCAACTTCTACGCCGACCGCGACACAGTCTGCGACCTGGAGCTTGAGGAATATTTCCAGAAATACACGCAACGAAGCAACAAACTTGCAGCGCCATATTTCGTGCACTCCTCTCCCAACCTGATGGAAAAGCTGAAGGAATACCGAAAAGGCATTACCCTGACGGCACCCGGTTTCTACGGTCCACAGGGACGCGAGGTAAGGCTCGATATAATAGACAAATCCATCAACGACAAGCTCGAGGCGTTTGAGTACAAGGGCTTGAAAATCAACAACTACGAAATGGAATCATCGGCCATCAACGGACTGGGACGCC
>JAZUEG010000053.1:0-3249 GCA_045640025.1 Bacteroidales bacterium | reverse complement strand
TCCGACTTGACTGCACGGGCCATGGTGTGCCGGGCGCACTGCTAAGCATACTCGGAATATCGCTCCTGAACGAAATAGTGGCCACCAACAACCTCGACACCATACAGCCGGGCGAGATTCTCAATATAATGCGCCAGTCGCTCAAGAAGACTCTACGTCAGGAGGTTAAGACAGAGGATACCACCAAGGACGGCATGGATCTCGCTCTCATGATTTTCGACATGGAGGCCATGAAACTCCGCTACGCCGGAGCCTACAGACCTATTGTAAGAGTTCGCAACGGCGAGGTGGAGACTTTCGACACTTCCAAGATGCCTATTGGAAGCCATATAAAAGACCAGAACAGTTTCGACAGTTTTGAGACCGACATCCAGGCCAACGACCGTTTTTATGCGTTCTCCGACGGCATCACCGATCAGTTTGGCTACCGCGACGACGACAACAAGGTCTCCAAATATACTCCCAAGAGGCTGCGCGCCCTGCTCTCCGAGATCTACTATATGCCGTTCGACAAGCAGCAGATGATTATCGAGAAAACCATCGACAACTGGAAAACCAACAAGGAGGACAAGGAGATAATCTATCCCCAGACCGACGACAATATCATTGTAGGAATCAAGATATAGAAAGATTATTTTGGGGAGGGGATTGGCAACACTTAAACATTGATTTTTTCAGAACGCAGATTTTATTAATTGGGTAATCTGCGCAATCAAATAATCTGCGTTCTAAAAAAAATCGACGAACTCACGTTAATCCTTGAAATAAACGCTCATGAGCACCTTGATGGCGGTGTTCACATTGTTGCCCTTGAACTTTTCGGTAAGGCAGAACGCCTTCTTGGTTTTGTCGTTCACATATACCACGCACATCATAGGACCCTCGTTAGGGATGCCGCCATTCACAACGCACGCTCCGCTGGCATTCTTGATATTTATCTTGTCTACAAGATACTTGCCCTCGCGCGAATCCATCTCCATCACCTGAAAAGCCAGCGCCTTAGCGTATGTCACCACATCGGTAGAGCTCACCTGAGTATAGCTGAGCGGAAGAAACTTTCCCTCGTCGATACCCGCGCCCGAAAAAGTGAGCATCTGGTCAATATTCTCGGTGATATTGACACCTGCAGGCAATGTAAATCCTGCGCCATAATCCTGCCACTCGTATACCTCCTGAGCCATCGAGGCCACGGTGCCCATCAGGGCCAAGGCTATTGTTGCTAAAAATTTTTTCATTATCAATCGTTTTATAGTATTTCGTTCGCAAATGTAAGAATAAATTACTAAATTTGGCGCATAAAAAAACTATAAAATTATATATATGAAAAAAATCATAACCATAATCGCCGCCGTGTCAGCCATTGCAGCCGGCAGTGCCAAGGCGCAGGCTCCATTCGATGAAAGCGAGATGACTTTCGGATCGCCAGCCGTCTGCATCGAAGACAAATCAGAATACGCCAAAAAGGCGGCCGAAATACGCGAGCACTTAGCCGCAAGAGACGCTTACTATATCTGGAACGAGGTCAAGTTCTGGGAACTCGACAAAATCCCAATGAGCAACCGCCAGCGCAACGACTACATCGCACTCCAGAGCGAATACATAGACGCCGAGCACGACCTCCTGGAATACAACAACTACGATTTCACCTCCGCCACCGACAATCTCATCGCCAAGGCCAAGGCAGCTAATAGCGAAAACGAGATAATGAACTATACAAACCAGGGCATCAGGCTATACAACAGCTACAAGTCGCAGGACAACAAGGGCAACGCCACCAAGGCCCAGCTTCAGAAAGCCTACACAGGACTCAACGCCATCATCAATTCCCACAAGAACATCACAGGATTCTACGTCTTTTACGAGACTCCCGACGGCAAACTCCTGAACGCGATTCCTGAAAACAGCAAGCCTAAAGTAGAGGAAAGGTCTTCGTCATCTTCTTCGTCGTCGGTTGCATCCAGCGAATCCAGCAAGAGCGAACCAAGCAGACCCAAGACCACAAAATTCAGAACAGGATCTGGAGACGTCAGCCATAAACATACCCACGTAAAGAGAGGCGAGGTGAAATCCGACGGCGCCATCTACTACAACGGCAGCTACATCTGCACCCTCAAGGAAGACGGCTCTATCTACAAGAACTCGTCGTACTGGGGATATATGGATGAGAAAGGCAATATCTTCAAGGGCAACGAGACAGCATGGAAAAGTGGTCAGGTGGAAGTCTCGTCAGGCGTTGCGTATGCTTACAAGGGTTCATCGAGGGTAGGATACTATTCCGGCAACTCGGTAAAGGATTCCCACGGAAATCTCATCGACGAGGTAGTAACCAACTCCTTCGTAAACAATTACCACATAGGTATCATGTTCTTCCTCGGAGATTTGTTCAGATAGTGCAGCTAATGGCAAAAACATAAAAAAAACGCGCTGATTTTCCAACGAATTCAGCGCGTTTTTTTATTCATTTATCTTGGTTCTTATCCAACTATGCCTCTGGAAGCTCGATGTCCTCGTCGGCGAGTCTCTTGAGGATGTTGTTGATATCGCAGTTGGCAGATACCAGGTCGGCAACCTTGTCGATGGCGATACGCTCCTGACGCATATCGTCGCGCCAGCGGATAGTAACGGTGTTGTCCTTGAGAGTATCGTAGTCAACTGTTACACAGAAAGGAGTACCGATGGCATCCTGACGACGGTAACGCTTTCCGATGGTATCCTTCTCCTCGTAGCGGCAGTCGAAACGGTAAGAGAGATCCTTCATGAGCTTCTCGGCAATCTCTGGGAGACCATCCTTCTTCACCAAAGGAAGAACGGCTACCTTTACAGGGGCCAATGCTGCAGGAATCTTGAGTACCACGCGCTTATCTACCTTGCCGTCCTCGCTCTTGAGCTCCTCCTCCTTGTATGATGCGGAGAGGATAGAGAGGAACATACGGTCCAATCCGATGGAAGTCTCGAGAACGTAAGGAACATAGCTCTCGTTGATCTCTGGGTCGAAGTAAGTGATCTTCTTGCCTGAGTACTGCTGATGCTGAGAGAGGTCGAAGTTTGTGCGTGAGTGGATACCCTCCACCTCGCGGAATCCCATTGGGAAGTTGAACTCGATATCGGTAGCGGCGTTGGCGTAGTGGGCCAATTTCTCGTGGTCGTGGTAGCGGTAGTTCTCGGAGCCGAAGCCGAGAGCCTCGTGCCACTTGCGGCGCATTGTCTTCCAGTACTTGAACCAGCGCATCTCTGTGCCAGGCTTGATGA
>JAZUEG010000052.1:0-1627 GCA_045640025.1 Bacteroidales bacterium | reverse complement strand
TCTCTTCGACTCGAAGGATGCGCTTATCCGTCTGGATATGAGCGAGTACATGGAGAAATTCAATGTATCGAGACTTATTGGATCGGCTCCCGGATATGTGGGATACGAGGAGGGCGGTCAGCTTACTGAGAAGGTAAGACGCAAGCCCTACTCCATAGTATTGCTCGATGAGATAGAGAAGGCTCATCCCGAGGTGTTCAATATTCTGCTGCAGATACTCGACGAGGGTCATCTGACCGACGCATCGGGCCGTAAGATAGATTTCAAGAACACCATCGTGATTATGACATCGAACATCGGCGCGCGCGACATCCAGAATTACGGCCACGGACTCGGTTTCGGATCCGGCGACAACAGCGACGAGACCAACAAGGCCATCGTTGAGAAGGCGCTCAAGAAGGCTTTCTCGCCTGAGTTCCTGAACCGTGTGGATGATATTCTCACATTCAACAGCCTTACACGCGAGGATATCCACAAGATAATCGACATAGAGCTCAAGGGCCTCTACAAGCGCGTGGAGCAGATGAAGATGACTCTCGTGCTTACCGACGAGGCCAAGAACTTTATAGCCGACAAGGGATTTGACCCGAAGTTTGGCGCACGTCCGCTCAAGCGAGCCATTCAGAAATATCTGGAAGACGAGCTTGCAAGCGCCGTAATCGGTGTAGAGACCCATGAAGGTGATCAGATTGTGGCTTCTCTAAGCCCCGAGGGCGACAAGATTGTGGCTACAGTAAGGCCTGCATCCGAGATTAATGAATAATAATATTTTTCACAGACTTTGGCGGTTGCCGGGGTCTGTGATTTTTTTATCAGGAAGATATGATAGATTTAACTTATTTGACAGATGTTACTGATGGCGATACAGATTCCATGCGTCAGCTGATAGAGATGTTTCTGATTCAGAGTCAGGAGATTACAGAAAATTTCAAGGAGGCTGAGAGCAACAATGATGCCGAGGCCATAGGACGCATAGCCCATCTTGCCAAATCCACATCCAAGGTGATGGGCATATCCGATGTGTCGGATAAGATGCAGGAGCTTCAGGGCCTTGTGGATAATCACGAGCATCCCGAGCGCTACGGCGAGCTTGTAGGCTACTATTACAGCAAGATGCCTGTTGCGGTGGAAGAGCTCAAGCAGAAGCTGGCTGAAATATAAATCGCCATTAGCTGCGCAAGAAATATATAACGCCATTAGCTGCGCAAGAAAAAATAAATAGCCATTAGCTGGCTAACAACGTACTACGGGGATGCGGAGTACGAACTGGGTGCCGGCGCCGGGCTCGGATGTGAACTGCAGTGTGCCCTGCATCATGGATGTGAGGGCCTGGGCGATGTGGAGACCGAGTCCGGCGCCGTCGTAAATGCGGTTGGGGTCGGGCGAGATTTTGCGGAATTTCTCGAATATCAGCTGGCTGTTTTCGGGCGCGATGCCCGTTCCGGTGTCGGCTGTGCGGATTTCGAGGATGTAGTCGGATGCGTTTTTGTTGTGGTCGGCCATCAGCTGAAACGACAACTTTACACTGCCCCGGTCGGTGAATTTTATTGCGTTGTCTACCAGTGCGTTTACTATCTGGCAGATCAATGTGTCGTCGGCCCAGATGAATAATGGCTTGTTGCCGAGG
>JAZUEG010000051.1:0-4430 GCA_045640025.1 Bacteroidales bacterium | reverse complement strand
GTGTCTGCTATGGAACGAGCAAGTATGAGAGATCTCATTTCAAATGATCAAACAAACCAAAATCAAAATGTCAATGAACCTATGCTGTTTGATAGTTTATGAAAGTTAATAAATTTATCGCATCAGCACTATTGCAAAAATACGATTTTTTTTGTATATACGATTTTGTTTCACATTCTTTTTTCAGCAACTATGGAATTCTCCCTTGGTTGCTGATTTTTTATTTTGTCAAACTTCTCTCTCACCATTTTCCAATCATCCTTTACTTTTTACGAATTTCCACCACCCTGCATACGCATTTCACGTACTCAATTAGTGGCGTGATTAAGTTTTTTAGTTATTGTCTATAAAATATAGAGTCCGTAACTTTGCGGCATAATAAAACAATATCAAAAAACAATCACGGCTATGCAAAAAACATTTCCCAAATTGCAGGGTTTGTACAATCCTGAGAACGAACACGATGCGTGTGGCGTGGGTATGGTAGTCAACATTCACGGCAACAAGAGCCACGAACTGGTTGACAATGCTCTCAAGGTGCTCGAGAATATGATGCACCGAGGTGCTGAGGGTTCCGACGGCAAGACTGGCGACGGCGCCGGTATCTTGTTGCAGATTCCTCACGAGTTTATATTGTTGCAGGGTATTCCAGTTCCTGAGAAAGGCAAATATGGTACAGGTCTCATCTTCTTACCTAAGGACCTTGCCCGTCAGGACGAAATCCTCAAGATCTTTATCGAGGAGATTGAGCGCGAGGGCCTCAACCTGATGCACCTCCGCAATGTGCCCACCAATCCAGCCTGTCTTGGTGAGGGCGCCTTGGCTACTGAGCCTGATATCCGCCAGATCTTCATCAACGGCATTTCCGACGACAAACTCCCAGAGTTTGAGGCTATGCTCTACAAGATCCGCAAGCGCGTGGAGAACAGAGTTTCCGACAAGGACTTCTATATCGTATCGCTCTCCAGCAAGTCTATCATATTCAAGGGAATGTTGACCTCAATGCAACTCCGTGAGTACTTCACCGACCTCAGCAACGAGTACTTCACCTCTGGTCTCGCATTGGTACACTCTCGTTTCTCTACCAATACTTTCCCAGAGTGGAAACTGGCTCAGCCTTTCCGTATGCTCTGCCACAACGGCGAGATCAACACCATTAGGGGTAACCGCAACTGGATGAAGGCCCGCGAGAGCGTGCTCTCTTCCGGCAAGTTGGGCGACGTAAAGGATATCCGTCCTATCTGTATGCCTAATATGAGCGACTCAGCCTCTCTGGACAATGTTTTCGAATTTTTCGTAATGTCTGGTATGAGCCTGCCTCACGCAATGGCAATCCTCGTTCCAGAGTCTTTCAACGACAAGAACCCTATCAGCGAGGAACTCAAGGCCTTCTACGAGTACCACTCAATCCTTATGGAGCCTTGGGACGGTCCTGCCGCATTGCTCTTCAGCGATGGACGTTTCGCAGGCGGTATGCTCGATAGAAACGGTCTCCGTCCTTCAAGATATGTAATCACCAACAATGATATGATGGTGGTGGCTTCTGAGACTGGTGTTATGGATTTCGAGCCAACTGCAATCAAGCAGAAGGGCCGTCTCCAGCCAGGCAAGATCATTATGATCGATACTCAGGAAGGCGTTATCTATTATGATGGCGACCTGAAGGCTCAACTCGCCGCCGAGAACCCTTACAAGAAGTGGCTCAATACCAACCGTATCCAGTTGGAGAACCTCAAGAGCGGTCGTAAGGTTGTAAACTCTGTGGCTGACTACGAGCGCAAACTCATCAACTTCGGATTCTCTTCTGAGGACGTTGAGAAGACAATCATTCCTATGTGTACCAACGGTCAGGAGCCTGTTGCCGCTATGGGTAACGATACCCCTCTTGCTGTTATCAGCGACCGTCCACAGATATTCTTCAACTACTTCCGTCAGCAGTTCGCACAGGTTACCAACCCCGCTATCGACCCTATCCGCGAGGAGTTGGTAATGTCGCTCACCGAGTATATCGGTTCGGTAGGTACTGGTATCCTTACCCCCGACGAGAGCAACTGCAAGATGGTTCGTCTGCCTCACCCAGTGCTCAACAACACACGTCTCGATATTCTCTGCAATATCAGATACAAGGGCTTCAATACCGAGAAACTCTCTCTCCTCTTTGATGCAAGCAAGGGCGAGATTGCTCTCAAAAACGCTCTCGACGATCTCTGCAAGAAGGCTGAGGAGTCGGTTGACAAGGGCGTTAACTACATTGTACTCTCCGACAGGGACGTTAAGAAGGGTCAGGCAGTGATTCCTTCATTGCTCGCAGTATCAGCCGTTCACCACTACCTCATCAACGTGGGCAAGCGTGTGCAGACAGCGCTTATCGTGGAGTCGGGCGAGATCCGCGAGGTGATGCACGCCGCATTGCTCCTCGGCTACGGTGCCTCTGCAATCTGTCCTTATATGACATTTGCAGTAATCGATGACCTCGTAAAATCTCACAAGATTCAGGAGGACTACGAGACAGCCGAGAAGAACTACATAAAGGCCGTTTGCAAGGGCTTGTTCAAGATTATGAGCAAGATGGGTATCAGCACTATCCGCTCTTACCGTGGCGCCAAGATTTTCGAGTCTATCGGACTCAGCGAGGACCTTCTCCGCACATACTTCGGTACCGAGGTTTCCACAATCGGCGGTATAGGTCTCAAGCATATCGCCTCTGATGCTATGAAACTTCACGCTGACGCGTATGGTAGTGCAGACGCTCCCGAGTTCCCAGGA
This sequence comes from Bacteroidales bacterium, assembly GCA_045640025.1. GTDB lineage: Bacteria > Bacteroidota > Bacteroidia > Bacteroidales > UBA3824 > UBA3824. The sequence goes on along the minus strand of JAZUEG010000051.1, from coordinate 1,664 downwards.
AATCAGGGCCTCTTCTCTTACAGAAAGGACGGTATCCTCCACGCCTGGAACCCTGAGACTATCTCTACTCTCCAGATTGCCACAAAGACCGGCAACTACGCCAAGTTCAAGGAATACACCAAGTTGGTTGATCAGAAGGAGAAGCCAATCTTTATCCGCGACTTCTTCGATTTCGACACCACAAAGCGCTCGATCTCTGTTGATGAGGTAGAGCCAGTGGAGAGCATTGTAAAGCATTTCGTGGCCGGCGCTATGTCGTTCGGAGCACTCTCTATAGAGGCTCACGAGGCTATCGCCCTTGCTATGAACAAACTCGGAACCCGTAGCAATACAGGTGAGGGTGGCGAGGACAACGAGCGCTACCACAAGACTGTTGACGGTGTTTCGTTGGCGTCTAAGACAAAGCAGATTGCCTCTGGCCGTTTCGGCGTAACAGCCGAGTACCTCGTAAACGGCGAGGAAATCCAGATCAAGGTTGCTCAGGGCGCAAAGCCTGGCGAGGGTGGTCAGTTGCCTGGTTTCAAGGTAAACGAGATTATCGCCAAGACACGTAACTCAATTCCTGGAATTTCGCTGATTTCGCCTCCTCCTCACCACGATATCTATTCTATCGAGGATTTGGCTCAGTTGATTTTCGACCTCAAGAATATAAACCCAACTGCCGCTGTATCAGTTAAGTTGGTGGCCGAGAGCGGTGTAGGAACTATCGCCGCCGGTGTTGCCAAGGCCAAGGCCGACCTCATCGTGGTATCAGGCGCCGAGGGTGGTACAGGTGCCTCACCAGCCTCTTCAATGAGATTCGCTGGTATCAGCCCCGAGATAGGTCTTGCTGAGACTCAGCAGACTCTCTCACTCAACGGCCTCCGTGCTCAGGTACGTCTCCAGACAGATGGTCAGTTGAAGACCGGCCGCGACATTATCCTGATGGCTATGTTGGGTGCCGACGAGTTCAGTTTCGGTACACTTCCATTGATTGTTCTCGGTTGTGTGATGATGCGTAAGTGCAATACCAACACTTGTCCAGTGGGTGTTGCAACACAGGATCCAGTGCTCCGCGCCCGTTTCCGTGGCCGTAGCGAGTACATTGTCAACTACTTCACATTCCTCGCTCAGGAGGTTCGTGAGTACTTGGCCGCTATGGGATTCCGCAGACTCAACGATATCATCGGACGCACCGACCTCATAAAACTCAAAAATGTTGAGGATGGCTCAAAGGCCTCAACACTTGATTTCTCACGTCTCCTTCATCAGATCGACGGCCAACTCCACTGGGACGGCCGCGGATTCACCAAGGTGGACGGCGTTAAGGACTTCTCTATCATCGAGGCCGCCAAGCCTGCAATCGAGCACGGCCGCGAGGTTAACCTCGATTACACTATCAGAAATACCGACCGTACCTGTGGTACAATGCTTTCGGGCGTTGTTGCCAAGAAGTTCGGCGAGGCAGGTTTGCCTGATAACACTATCAACGTTAAGTTCAAGGGCTCGGCCGGACAGAGTTTCGGCGCATTCCTCAGCAAGGGTATCAGTTTCCGTCTCGAGGGCGAGAGCAACGACTACTTCGGTAAGGGTCTCTCAGGCGGTAAGATCTGCATTCTTCCTCCTTCGGCAAGCGCATTCGAGGCCGAGAAGAATATCATCGCAGGTAACACTGGTCTCTATGG